>CAZLAW010000030.1:0-19956 GCA_964557625.1 uncultured Marinicella sp. | reverse complement strand
TACATTGCGGATGTCGGCCAGAATAAATGGGAGGAAGTCAATTTCCAACCGGCCAATTCAACTGGTGGCGAGAACTATGGCTGGTGTTGTCGTGAAGGTTTTCACGCCAATACCAATGTCACCTGCAACCCGCCGCTGCCCATATTTACGGATCCCATTATTGAACAGGCGCACAGTGACGGCAATTGTTCGATTACCGGTGGTTATAATTACCGCGGACCCGTGACTGATTTACAAGACCATTACATCTTTACGGATTATTGCAAAAGCTAGTTGACACTGGTGAAATACAGTCAAAATCAGTGGACAACCACAGAATGGAACCCCGCCATCAATCCGACCGGCGTCACCAGTTTTGGTGAAGATCACATTGGAAATGTTTATATCACCTCACAAAGCGGCCCGATTTACCGTATTGACGGACCGGTGGTTGATTTGATCTTTGCAAATGGTTTTGAGGCAACACCTTAGACATTAAATCGGAAGTGCAAAATATCGCCCTCCTGGACGATATAATCCTTACCTTCTAAGCGAAGCTTTCCGGCTTCTTTACAGCCGGCTTCACCGCCGTATTGGATAAAATCATCAAAGGCCATGGTTTCGGCGCGAATAAAGCCTTTCTCAAAATCTGTATGAATCACGCCTGCTGCCTGTGGCGCGGTCATACCGGCCACAAAGGTCCAGGCCCGAACCTCTTTAACGCCGGCAGTAAAATAGGTATTTAAACCCAGCAATTCATAACCCGCGCGTATCACCCGATTTAAACCGGCCTCTTCCAGACCCATTTCCGCCAGAAATTCAGCCTTGTCTTCATCATCCAGCAAAGCAATTTCAGCTTCAATGGCAGCGCACACCGGCACCACCAGGGCACCTTCTTCAGCGGCAAATTGGTTTAATGTATCCAATAAGGGGTTATTTTCAAAGCCCCGGTCATCAACATTGGCGATATACATCATTGGTTTGGCGGTGATAAAACTAAATTCTTTGACCAGTTGCCAGTCTTCTTTGGTTAAATCCAAAGTCCGCAAAGCCAGACCTTCAGATAAGTGCGCCACAATTTTATCTAATACGGCAACCCGTTTAATGGCCTCTTTATCACCGGAACGGGTTTTCTTCTGCGCCCGTTGCAGTGACCGTTCAGCGGATTCTAAATCTGCTAATGCCAACTCAGTGTTAATGGTTTCTATATCTGATAATGGATTGATTGTACCGTCCACGTGAACCACATCATCGTCCACAAAACAGCGTGCCACATGGGCGATGGCATCGGTTTCTCTTATATGCGACAAAAACTGATTGCCCAGACCCTCACCTTTGGAGGCACCGGCCACCAAGCCGGCAATATCGACAAATTCCATGGTGGTAGGCAAGACTTTCTGCGGCTTAACGATGGCCGCCAGTTGCGCCAATCGCGGATCGGGTACTTCAACGATGCCCACATTGGGGTCAATGGTGCAAAAAGGGTAGTTTTCCGCGGCTATTTCCGCTTTGGTCAAGGCGTTGAATAAGGTTGATTTGCCGACATTGGGTAAGCCGACGATACCACATTTAAATCCCATAATAAGGCAAGCTCTAAAAATTAAGCGCCGCATTGTACCACAAGCCTTCTAAAGGATTAAAAGCCCGTCGAATAATTTTCCTCTTCCAGCGGTTCTCAAATCTGTTTTTTCAACCTATAATGAGACCAACCTTTTTTGGATTAAACATGTCAAAATTAAGCCAACAAGAAATTGCTGAAATCAAAGACCATTTTGAATTCTTTGACCGCGATAACAGTGGTCTGATTGACCAGGATGAATTTATTGAGCTGTTAAAAATTTTAGCCCCCAGTGCCGACCGTGCCAATGCCATTCGCGGCTTTGAAACCATCGACAGTGATCACAACGATCAGATTGATTTTGATGAATTTCTGGAATGGTGGCAAACCAATTGGACCGTTTTTTAATCAAAAACGTCTATTCGCGGCTCATATTGGTCTGCCATTACCACAAAATGGGCTAAAACCTGCTTTTTTACTTTGCTTTAAATCGTAAAACCATTAAAATACGCGGTCTTTTCAGCCCGCCAGTGGGCTTTTGATAAATTTTATTGGAGTTAAGATATATATGCCAAGCGTAAAAGTTCGCGATAACGAACCCTTTGATTTTGCATTGCGCCGTTTTAAACGGGCCTGTGAAAAAGCCGGTGTCCTGGCCGAGTCACGTAAACGTCAGTATTACGAAAAACCAACCCAGGAAAGAAAACGCAAAAAAGCCGCCGCGGTTAAGCGCCGTCAGCGCCGTGTGGCCAAAGAAGGCATTCCACGCAGAATGTATTAATGCATGTCCATGTCATTAAAACAACAAATCACTGAAGATATGAAGAACGCCATGCGGGCCAAAGACAAACCGCTGGTGGCCACATTACGTCTGCTTAATGCTGAAATCAAACAGCGCGAAGTGGATACCCGCAGTGAATTGAATGACGCGGACATCATTAAAATTATTGGCAAGATGATCAAACAGCGCAAGGATGCCGCTGAACAATACGATCAGGCTGAACGTCCTGAATTGGCCGCCCAAGAACGGGCTGAGTCTGAAATTTTAGTCAATTACCTGCCGCAACAACTGACCACCGAAGAAATCCAGTCACTGGTGGATAAAACCATCACCCAATCATGTGCCACAGGCATGCAGGATATGGGCCGCGTCATGGGGCAATTACAAGCAGAAATTGCCGGACGGGCTGATATGGGTGAAGTCAGCGCCATCGTCAAATCCCGCTTGTCTTAATTGCACACTGTTGTACAATCAGCATTTCACTTAATGGGGTCTTAACAGGCTCGTGGTAATTTGTGGCTGCCTCCATACCGAATGATTTTATTGACGAATTGTTGAACCACATCGACATTTATGATGTGGTGGCACCGCGAGTCAGCTTAAAAAAAGCCGGTAAAGACTATGCCGGTTTATGCCCGTTTCATCATGAAAACACACCTTCGTTCACGGTCAGCCAACAAAAACAATTTTTCCATTGTTTTGGATGTGGAGAAAGCGGTAGCGCAATCGGTTTTCTGATGGCCTTTGAAGGTCTTGATTTTGTCGATGCGGTCAAAGAACTGGCCCAGCAAGCCGGTCTTGAGGTGCCACTTAAGCAAGTCAATAAGCAGCGCCAGCATGACCGCAATAACCTCTATGCCATCACTGAGAAAGTAACCCGCATTTATCAGCAACAACTCAAAAACAACCCCAAAATCATTAACTACCTCAAAAACCGTGGGGTCGATGGTCAAACCTGCCGGACTTTTCAAATCGGCTATGCCGAGGATCGTTGGGACGGTGTTTCAAAACGTTTTGATGAAAGTCAACAAGGCCTGCTTGACCGCTGTGGTTTACTGTCGCACAGCAACCATAAAAGTTATGACAAGTTTCGAAATCGTCTGATGTTCCCTATTCATGACCGGCGTGGTCGGGTGATTGCCTTTGGCGGCCGTGCGGTGGATACCGAACAACAACCCAAATACCTGAACTCACCGGAAACCGATTTATTTCACAAAGGCCGGGAGTTATATGGCTACCATCTGGCGCGCAAACACAGTGACGAAAACCATGTGATTGTGGTGGAAGGCTATATGGACGTGGTGGCCTTACACCAACATGGCATCAAAAATGCGGTGGCCACTTTGGGTACCGCCACCTCTCGCGACCACATTGCTTTATTATTTAAAACCTGGTCTAAAGTGGTGTTTTGTTTTGACGGCGATCGCGCCGGCCGGCAGGCCGCCGAAAAAGCCTTATTAACCGCACTGCCGCTGTATTTGGACGATAAAATCATTGAGTTTTTGTTTTTACCTGAAAACCATGATCCTGACTCTTTTGTTAATCAGCAAGGCACAGAAGCGTTTTTGCACGAAATCAAAGCGGCCCAACCTTTGTCAGAATTTTTGCTCGACACCATCAAAAGCGGCATCGACACACAAACCCTGGACGGCAAAGCCCAGTTGCATGAACAGGCCAAGGTATACTTAAATCAATTGCCCCAAGGAGCTTTTCGCCAAATCATGCACCAAAAAGTGGCACAAATCACCGGCATCACCCTTAATCAACGGCCACTCAAGCAACCGTCTCGCCGGTCAGATCAACCGCAGCTTAATCCCATGCGACGGCTTTTGGCCTTGATTCTGAATCAACCCAGATTGTGTGAACGTATACCACAAGATTTAGAATTCGATCTGTTGCCCTTTAAAGGCACAGAAATAATTAACAAAGTGATTGAAATTCAAGCCGGTTACCCCCAAATTAACTCCGCAGCGTTATTAGAGCACTTCAGAGACAGTGATTTTATCAACCACCTGAATCGACTGATGGTTGTTTACGACCACATGGATGAAGCGGAACTGGACTCTGAGATGGCAGATTTAATCGCCCATCTTGAACAATTGACCACCACGGCAAAAATCAATCATTTGCGTGAGAAGCAATTACAAGGCGGTTTAACTGAAGCTGAAAAACAGCAGTTAATAACCCTGTTAACCAAGAAAATCAAGTGAGAACAACATATCATGGCATCAGAAAAACAAACCACACAAATAAAAGTCTTACTGGCAAAAGGTAAAGAGCAAGGCTATTTGACCTATGCCGAGGTCAATGACCACCTGCCCGATGACATTATCGAAACCGATTCAGTGGAAGACATTATCCAGCTGATTAACGACATGGGCATTCAGGTACTGGAAGAAGCGCCTGAAGATGACAGCATTATCCTGAACGATGACACGGCCAAGGAAGACGACGACACTGCCACCGAAGAGGCCGTGGCCGTACTGTCCGCGGTGGATCCCAGTATCGGTCGTACCACCGATCCGGTGCGTATGTATATGCGTGAAATGGGTTTGGTTGAATTGCTGGAACGGAAGGATGAAATCGCCATTGCCAAGCGCATTGAACACTGTGATCATTTGATTATGGAGTCCACCTTCTTGTTCCCTAAAACCATTAAAACCATTTTGGAGTATTACCAGGATGTGGTTGACGGTGACTTAAAAGAAGAGCTGTTTATCACCGACATTTACGATCCGCACACGGAAGCCGTGATTCCCAAGGTTAAAAAGCCCACCGATCCGGTGGATGAGGACGAAGACGAAGAGGCCGAGGAAGAAGTCGAAAAAGGACTGGACTTTGAAGAAGTCACCAAACGCATTAAGGCGGTGGAAAAACTGTTTAAAAAATTCGAAGCATCGGTTGAGAAAAACGGTATTGGTGATGTTAAACAGAAAAACTACATGAAGCAAATTTCCGAGATTTTGGTGGAATTCAAATTTCATCCAAAAACCATGGAAGATATTCTCAATGACATTCAGTGGGTGCAATTTGGCCACTACATTGAAGAAACCGATCATTACGAGCCCGGTATCCGTGATTATGAGCGCAAAATCCATGACATTGCGATTGACCAATGCAAAATGAAGCGCAAGGACTTTATTCGTTCATTTATGAACAAAGAAACGGATTTGTCCTGGGTTGATGACCAAATCGCTAAAGGCGGTGACAGCGCTTCTTTGCTGGAAATGTTTAAAGAAGACATCATCGGTTACCAACAAAAACTACAACAGATTGAACAGCAAAACAGCCTGACCATTCCTGAAATTAAAAAAATTAACCGCAGGATTACGGTCAATGAAGCCAAATCACGGCGGGCCAAAAAAGAAATGATTGAAGCCAATCTGCGCCTGGTTATTTCGATTGCCAAAAAATACACCAACCGCGGCTTGCAATTTTTAGATTTGATTCAGGAAGGCAATATCGGCCTCATGAAAGCGGTGGAAAAATTTGAATACCGCCGTGGTTATAAGTTTTCGACTTACGCCACCTGGTGGATTCGCCAGGCCATCACCCGCTCGATTGCAGATCAGGCCCGCACCATCCGTATTCCGGTGCACATGATTGAAACCATTAACAAGCTCAACCGTGTATCCCGTCAGTTACTCCAGGAAAAAGGCCGCGAAGCCACCCCGGAAGAAATCGCTCAAGTGATGGAAATGCCGGTCAATAAAGTGCGCAAAGTGATTAAAATTGCCAAGCAACCCATTTCCATGGAAACCCCCATTGGTGATGATGAAGATTCGAGCCTGGGCGATTTTATCGAAGACGGCAACATTTTATCGCCGTTGGATTCAACCACCGCCAATGGCCTCACCAATACGGTGACCAACTTATTAAGCGGCCTGACACCCAGGGAAGCCAAAGTACTGCGTATGCGTTTCGGTATTGATATGAACACCGATCACACCTTAGAAGAAGTCGGCAAACAATTCGATGTAACCCGTGAACGCATTCGGCAAATTGAGGCCAAGGCCTTACGTAAACTGCGTCACCCAAGCCGTTCCGAGCTGCTGCGCAGTTTTATGGATTTAAAATAACCAAGCAATAACGCCGCAAAAAAGCCCGATACAATTTATCGGGCTTTTTTATGTCTTGGCGTGTACTTAGTGATTTAGATTAGGGGGTGGTGTTAATGTCCGCTTTCACTTCCAACAGTTGCTTAAAACGACTGATTTGACGCGCTTGCAAACTGCGCTTGATGCCTTCTTTGGCTTCTTCAAAAGTGGGCGGTGGCACCGTTCTTTGGTCTTCTAAATAAACCACATGCGCACCAAATTGAGAAATCACCGGCTGTTGATAATAATGACCGGGTTGTAATTGCTGCAGGGGCGTTGCAAACGACTCAGGTACTTGCTTAATGTTCACCCAACCAATATCACCGACATTGGTCATGTTCGCATGTTCCTGTAAATAGGCCTGCTCCACTTCAAGATATTCCGCGCCAGCAGCCAACGCATCCAGCGCCGCCAATGCCGCCACTTCGTCTTTATACAACAAATGATGCACATGGTATTGCTGGTCTTTGACTTCTTTAATCACCCGCTCATATTCAGCCTTCAGGTCCGCTTCGGTGATCGGATTGTCGGCCAAATACTGCTGCAAAGCGTGTTGTGCCAGCGCTTGCTGTTTAAGTTGTTGAAAACCAATGGCCTGCTCCAGCGTCAACGCGATACCTTGCTTATTGGCGTAATTCACCAGTAATTGCTGTTCAGTCAATTGCTTAACAGCCTGATTTATCTGGGCCTCACTGGGCTGATCAACACCCTGGTTCAACCAAAAAACCCGCACCATTTGCTCGGT
Organism: uncultured Marinicella sp.; assembly: GCA_964557625.1. GTDB lineage: Bacteria > Pseudomonadota > Gammaproteobacteria > Xanthomonadales > Marinicellaceae > Marinicella. Next base: position 12,796 of record CAZLAW010000030.1, on the reverse strand, counting down.
AATCGGTTGACCATCGATGGTGACTATGGTGCGTGAATTATCCGCAACCGTGGTGCTGTCACCATTGTGTTGCTGACACGCACTGACCAGCACAATAAGACTGATTATGACAAGTAATCTCATGATTGTTCCTCCGGGGTTAACGCATCCACTTCCAAGGCATGAATACGCCCATTATCCCACAGTTCTTTAACCTGTTGATGAACCAATCGATGGCGTTTAAGCCGGTTCATGCCGGTAAATTGATGCGCCATCACCGTCACCGCAAAATGCCCGCCACCGGATTTCGCCCCTTCATGGCCGATATGTAAGTGACTGTTGTCAGTCACCTTCACGGACTTCGCGCCCCAATCTTGTAAGGCTTGCTCAATTAAAGTACGGGTTTCCTGGTGTTTTTTCATGTCAACAAGCGATGTCTTTTAAGTGGTTATGCAAAACCGCTTATTATAACGTACAATGTGCCTTTTTAAATCTAACCGACCTATGAGCCAAGCCATTATTTATCATAACCCGCGTTGTTCAAAATCACGGGCCACGTTGGCTTTACTGGAAAGCCGTCATATGGACACCCAAATCATTAAATATTTAGACACCCCGCCGTCACCGCAGACTCTGAGAAAAATCACTGAAATGCTCGGCGTTTCGCCACGCGATATACTGCGTATCGGTGAACAAGAATACAAGGATTTTGGTATGGATAATCCGGACCTAACTGATGAGCAACTGTTACAACTTATGTCAGCCAATCCCAAAGTGATTGAGCGCCCGATCGTAATTTACAAGGATCAGGCTGTGGTCGGCAGGCCACCTGAAAATGTTTTGGACTTAATCGAATGAGCAACACCACCCGCATTCTTATTTTATATTATTCAAAACACGGTAACACCCTAAAAATGGCACGCCTAATCGCCCGTGGGGTACAACAAGTTGATGGTTGTGAGGCTGTTATCAGAACCGTGCCGGTGGATGGTGTGGATGAAGCGATGGCGGCCGATCCGTATATCACCGAACAGGAGCTGGCCGATTGTGATGGCTTATTGCTCGGCAGTCCCAGTCATTTTGGTAATATGGCGGCACCCTTAAAAGCCTTTATCGACAGCACCTCGCAAATCTGGCTGAATGGTGAATTAGAAGGAAAGCCGGCCGGCGTATTTGCCAATTCATCATCGATTCACGGCGGACAGGAAACCACCTTAATTAATATGATGATTCCGTTATTGCATCACGGCATGGTACTGGCCGGCTTGCCGTACAGCGAAAAAGCCCTGTTATTCACAGAAACCGGCGGCTCACCCTACGGCGCCACCCACTGGGCACAAACCGGCGAACGGCGCGGTCTGGATAACAACGAAAAACAGTTGTGCCTGGCACAAGGTCAACGCATCGCCAAATTAGCCAAAACTTTAAAGAACGGTTAAAACCAAAGCCCGACCCGGGCGGTACCTAATAAATGCGCAGGCATGGTCTGGTAAAACAACAAAGCCAGCAAGGCGTGAGACACGGCATTGGCATAAATATTGCGGTAACGCAGCCAGGCAAAACTCCACAACAGCCCGCCAAAGAATGTGGCCAGCATCAGCATCTGGTTAGGGGTATGCAGCACAGCAAATAAAACACCGCATAACAGCACCACCGTTATCTGCGGAAGACCGGCTTTTTGGTGTAAATAATCACTGACCCACGGACCTATAATAACCTGTTGTGCCAGGGCCCATAATAAATACAAAGGTAAATCTGACGCAAACCCCCAATTATTCTCACCGATATATACCAGAACAAGCGCTGTCATAATAGTCAACAGCCACACCGGTATCGCGTTCTTTTGAGGCCGAATCCAACGTTTAATCAGCAACAGAACCGGTACTAAAAAAACCACAATGGCCAGCCAGGGCCAGTGCTCTAAAATCCGCCAAAAAAACGTCATCTGCATCAAAACAGCCAGCAAACACACCAACATCACCACAGCCAACCCGCCTGTGTTCTGAACAGTTGTCTGCTTCGGGTCATCTGACGGTGGCTGACTGATTGTCACGGCCGGTATTAACAACAACACAGCCAGCCCAAATAAAACCCACGGTGTTATTGTCCAATACGGTCGCATCACCGGTGATGAATTAAGAATTAATCCCTGACTTAAGCGATGGCTGTGCCAGGACTGCCTTAATGTATTATTCAGCAGCGCTGCCAGTGGCGCCGACTGATTCACACTGTGTAAAGCAGTGGTTTGGGGCAGTTTAATATCCCGCAGCATGCCTGTATTGTCGCCATTTTGGGGCTGTGAAAATCGCCAAACAAGGGTATTGAGAAGCGGCAATTCCTGCCAGCTTAATTGTTGGTTGCTGTTTTCTTGCCTGGCCATCCATGACAAATCTGCCAGATTAATAAAATTGTCCCCTGGTTTAAGGGCAATCGCCGGTGAGTAATAATACACACCAGAATCCACTTGTGAAAATTCTAATTGCACCTGGGTATTTTGCTTCGTCGAAGGCTGTTCAGTCCAATCAAAATATATCCGCCGGTAAAGGTTCGGCTCAATAAATTGGTCATTAAAAGCCAGTGAAATTTCGGCTTTTTGGGTGTTCACTTCCAACCCTTGAGGCTGCAACTGCCAACCGGAACCAAAACCACTAACCAAATCCCGGCTTGATTTGAGCGACCAGCTTAAATTACGCTGACCTTCGTGAAGTGACTGAACAAGCTTTTGTTGCTGTTGATTTATCCGTGAGACATACAAATCGTGGGCCGATAACCACATCAAAACCATCGCCAAAACAATGAACCCGCATGAAACGAATCGGCTGTACCGGCGCATTAATGAGCACCCAACCGGTCAATTGTTAAAAAAATATACTTACGGTAATTCAACGCCCAACTTCCTTAAAAAAGCACACAATTGTATCAAAGGTAAGCCCATGAGCGCAGAGGGATCGTCACTGCTCACCGAAGCCATTAAGCTCAAGCCCAAACGCTCCATCTTAAAACCTCCGGCACAATCAAAGGCACGCTCTTTGTCCACATACCGGATGATTTCTGCCTGACTCAGTTCACGAAACTGAACCCGGGTTTGGTTGATATTGTGATGTTGTTCGTAATGAACGCCAAGCACACAGACAGCGGTATAAAAAATAACCGTTTGTCCCGAAAAATCTCTCAGTTGTTGTAAGTTGTTTTCTCGGTTTCCGGGTTTGCGATAGATGCGGTGTCCCAAGGCACAAACCTGATCTGAGCCAATGACGATGGCGGCTTTGTGTTGGTTTTTTACCTTGTTGGCTTTAGCGATGGCTAGCCGTCCGGCGCGATCTGACGGGCTTTCCTGGGCAACCAGCGTTTCGTCCACATCAGCGGTTTGTGTCTGAACATCTAATTGAAGCTGCTGCAGCTGACGTTGTCGGTACACCGATCCGGACGCTAAAATAATGGGGATCATATTATGGTTGCGCTTGGTTAAGTTGTTCTATCATTTGCTGTAAGCCGGGATGATCAATGCCTTGTTCTTGCACCCGGTCCTGAACGGTTGTAAGGTGTTTTTCAGCGGCACCAAACTGCTGATTTTTTTGTAAAATTTCGGCGTATTTTAACCGTTGACTGAGGGTCCTAATTGCATCATCACCCAGCAAATTTTTGGCCACCTGCCAACTTTTTTCTTTATAAAACAAGGCATTTTTCAAATCTTCCTGTGCCATGTATAAATCACCCAGGGTATTATAGGCTGTGATGATTCTTTCATTGTCTTCGGTCAGGCGGTTCTTGGATTGATCCACGATACCAGTGATTAAATCAATGGCATCACTCAGACGATCTTGTTTTTGGTAGATTTTAGCCAGGGTAAAATAACTGCCGAGGGTCAGTGGATGTTGTTCTCCAAGGTGTTCTCTGGCACTGCTTAAAACAGATTCAGCCAATGTGGTCGCCCGTTCAAAATCACCCACATCACCATACAATCGGGCTAAAATGGTTTGTGAATAAATCGTCGACTTGTGATGAATCCCTAATGCCTGTCGTTGGCTTTCGACCACCGGCTCCAGCAAATCGATGGCCCGTTCAAATTCCCGGTTCATATTCAGTAAAGCCGTTAAATTGGTTTTGACTTCCCAGGTGTCGGGGTGGTTTTCACCAAGACTTGCGGAATAGACATCAGCGGCTTTAGATATGTCTGCGATGGCCTGATCAATTTCACCCCGAACATAGGCCATAACCCCCATGGAATTAAGCACTCGGCCAGTCAGGGCACTGTCCGCGCCGTGCAGTTTTACGGATAACTGATAGGCCTTTTCTATATATTCTGTGGCCAGATCCATATTACCGGTAGCACGATAAGTGCCTGCTGTGGCCACATAGGTATCGATAAGCAGTGGATGCCGTTCACCAAATACGGATTCAATCTGACCGGTGAGCTCTTCACTGACGGCCAAAGCCTGTTCAAACTCACCCACATCATTATACAAATCCAATAAATTATTTTTAATCGCCAGAATACGCGGATGGGTGGGCGGTAATTTCTGACGCCCGGTTTTTAAGGCTTGCTGTAAAAATTCAATTGCCTGTTTTGACTCAGAAGCTTGATACATCAAATCAGCCACCTGGAGTGCCGCTGTTAATTGCTGTTGAATGAAACCGTTTGCGGCAAAATAATTATACGCCTGGCGTGCCAGGCTTAAGGCCTTATCTGATTCACCGTTTAATGCTGCTATACCTGATTCAATCAACCAAATGTCAGCCGATTGACTGCCCTGCTGCGTTTCCTGAACGCCTTGTTGAAGCCGTTGTAACCGCTGTTGAGCCGCTTCGGCATCACCGTTAATAACCGCAATTCTGGCCAGCCCCAGTAAAGCCGAGACATCACCGGGTGTTTGTTGGAGGGTCTTTTGCCATAATTCATCAGCCCGTTCATACAGTCCCAATTGAAAATACGCCTGAGCAATGGCATCCAATAATTCACTTTTATCGGTCGCTTGATCCAATGTCGCATAATCAATGTTTTCGGCTGCCTGAGCCAATAAGATGCGCGCATCAATGGCACCACTGCGGGCTTCTTCCGGTTTAGCCGCGGCAAAGATATTCAGTAAAAATTGTTTAAATTGACGGCTTTTTTCGACTTCAGCGCTGATTTTTTGGTATTGCCAGCTGAACACCAAAAGACTACTGATGGCGAACAAAATCAACGCCAACGTGGTGACAAATAAAGCGGTACGGCGTTGCGCAAATTTACGAATTCGATAAACAAAAGAATCTCTGGAAGCCGAAACCGGACGATGATCTAACCAAGCCTGTAAATCGTCGGCAAATAAATCCATGTGGCGATAGCGACGACCCGGCTCGCTTTGCAAAGCCTGAAAAAGAATTTTACGTAAATCATTGTCTTTAACCCCAGACTTAAGTAATTTATGGACATGAGCGGTGTCATTGGCACAGGCATTTAATAACCTATCTTCACTTAAAGGCGTCTCACCGGTGATGAGATGTAAACACACCGCAGCCAAAGAAAACACATCGGTTCTGACGCTAATGGGTTCTGATTTAATTTGTTCAGGCGCCGCATAAGTGGGTGTTAACGCCAGTAAGGTGGTTTTTTGCGGATCTTTGGGCTTGTTCAATAATTTGGCAATACCAAAATCCACCACTTTGAGGGTGCCGTGTTGATCCATCAAAATATTGGAAGGCTTAATATCCCGGTGCACCACCAGATTGGTGTGGGCATAGGCGACTGCACGGGCCGCTTGAATCATTAAGCGCACAATATCACGGGTTGACGATTGCTTTTCCGACACATATTGATCAATGGTCCGGGCCCCTTCCACCAGTTCCATCACCATATAAGGCACGCCATCTGCACTGTGTCCGCCATGATAAAGCTTCACAATATTGGGGTGCGATAAACCGGCCAATACTTTTTGTTCAATTTGAAAGCGGTCACTTAAGTGGGACAAGTAACCGGGGTGATTAAACAGTTTAATGGCGACCGGTTTTTGCACTTCCGAATCAGTTTTTTCAGCCGCAAAGACATCCGCGGTACCGCCTTGGTCGAGTGCTTTGGTGAGTCTGTAATCACCCACTTGCTGACCCACTTCAAACTGGTTATGTTTAATGGCCTGGCGATAACTGTCCACTGCCTGATCGAAATAATGACTGGATTGTTGTCCGGCACTGATGAGTGACAGCACCAAACTTTTCACCTGATCATTGACATGCGGTAACTGATGTAATTCGGCAATCGCTTCAGAAACCGATAAGTCCGTTAAGTCAGCATAAATTTCATTGGCCTGTTGCCAGTATTTGATATCTTGATCAACCATTGCCGTTATTGTCGTTGTGAATAGCCAAGGCCAGTGCTTTGGCTTGTTGCCAGCGCCGCATCACCTGGCGTTCTGATAATTCAATCACTTCACCGATTTCCCCAAAGGTTAGGCCCTGCAGCACTTTGAGTTGTAATATTTCAGATAGCTTGTCATCGATGGCCTCAATACGTTTAAAGATGGCCTCCATTTCCATCACCCTGAAATTAAGTTGACTGTCACCGACACAATCTGTCAAACTTCTTTCGGATTGAAGGTGATGTCGCTTGGCGGTTGATTTAGCGCGCAAACTATCGATTAAATAAGCACGCATACTTAAGCCCATATAATGCAGAAAATGACGTTTATTGTTTAATCGGAGATCTTCATTATTGGCCACTTTTAAATAACATTCATGGGCCAATACAGTGGGTGTGATGGTTTGTCCCGGGGGCAGTTTTTTTAATTGATAACCGGCGATACTTTTAATTTCTGCATATAAAAGCGCAAAAACCTCATCCACCAAATCCTTGCGACCGGATTTAATTTCAGTTAATAACGCTGTGATAGCTTGTTTGTCCATCATTCATTTATACTCGACAGAGATTTATTATAACAGCGTCTTAGTCACTTTTATAAAATGCTAAAATAAATCATTATAATCAACTTGTTCTTGGTCGTCTTGCGCTGGTGGTAATCGACCAACCATAAAATACTCAAGTCGACCACCGCGGTCACCCGGCGGCAGTAACTCACCGCTGTCGGGATCGATGCGGGCTGTGACCACACCGGCGGGAATGGCGCGTTCTTGCTCCGGCAAATCTTGTAGGGCAACTTCCATATAGTCTATCCAAATCGGTAAAGCCACCCGTCCGCCCACTTCACCGCGGCCCATTGGTTCCGGGGTGTCAAAACCGACCCAGACATTGGTCACCATTTGCGGGTGATAACCATTGAACCAGGCATCCATCTGATCATTGGTGGTACCGGTTTTACCGGCCAGATCACTGCGGCCCAGGCTTTTGGCTCGCACACCGGTGCCGCGTTGAATCACTTCTTGCATAAATGAGTCAATGATAAAGGCATTTTCCGCACTGATAACCCGCGGTGCTTTGATGGCTTCTGGTTCAGTGACAACCGGAACGGTTGATGACTGCGGGTTGTCGCCTTGAGGCGTCGCATCAGCATTAATCACCACCTGGACAGGTTTTGGTGTGTCTTTATCGTTGTCTTCTTGGTCAATCTCATCCTGATTGAGGGCACAGTCATCACAGGCCAATACATCCTGATGTAAATAAACGGGCATGTTTTGCTGGTTATAGATGGCATCTATCACATACGGCTTAATCAAAAAACCACCATTGGCAAACACCCCAAAAGCCCGGTTCATATCAATGATTGGGACATTGGGACTGCCCAGTGCTATGGATAAATCACGTGGCACATCATCCGGATTAAAGCCAAATTTCATGATATGCTGCCGCCCCTGCTGAATACCAATGTGGCGCAGCACCCGAATCGAAACCAAATTACGCGATTTAACAATGCCCTCTCTTAGGCGGGTCGGCCCAAATATTTTCTCACTGTAATTTTCCGGTCGCCAGGCACGCTCGAGCTTGTCATCTTCAAACACAATCGGTGCATCATTAATCAAACTGGCTGCATTTAAACCATTTTCCAGCGCAGCAGAATAGATAATCGGTTTAAAACCGGACCCGGGCTGACGTTTGGCCTGGATGACGCGATTAAATTTACTGATTTGGTAATCATAGCCGCCCACCAGGGCATAGATTTGTCCATTTTCAGGATTGCTGCTGACCAACGCACCTTGTACATTGGGTATTTGGCTGAGTACAAACGCCCCCTCATTATCTCGCGCCACCATCACCACATCACCGATTTTGAGTACTTCCGTTAAATCTTTCGGTTTGTTGCCCACCCGATAATTGTCCACATATGGCGCTGCCCAGTCACTGCCCTCAAAGCTTAGCAAAATATCCTGACCATCACCCAGGCGTGCCTGTGCTTCTTGCTCATCCACCGTCAGAATTAAAGCTGCCTGTAATCCCGCTGGTTTTGGAAAATCATTGAGCTGTTCGGTTAATGCGTCTAAATCCTGTATCGCCTCTTCATCAAAATGTTGTACAGGTCCACGGTATCCATGACGCTTGTCGTACGCTTCCAAACCTTTTTGAAGCGCAGCTTGGGCTGCTGATTGTAATCGACTGTCAATGGTGGTGACCACCCGATAACCGTCGGTGTAGGCTTCATCACCAAAGCGTGACAGCATCTCGATGCGCACCATTTCCGCCACCCACGGTGCCGATAATTCTATTTCAGGTTCATGCAGACGCGCTTCATCCGGTTCGTTGACGGCTTGTTCATATTCCTGGCGGCTGATAAATTTCAACTCGAGCATCCGGGCCAAGACATAATTTCGACGCTGTAAGGCACGTTCGGGACTGGTGATGGGGTTAATCCGTGAGGGTGCTTTGGGTGGAGCGGCCAACATCGCCATCTGAGCTAAAGTGAGCTGATCCAGTGTTTTTCCATAATAAACATCAGCGGCCGCCGCCACGCCGTAAGCACGATGGCCCAATAAGATTTTATTCAGGTACAGTTCTAAAATTTCATCTTTAGAAATGGTCCGTTCCAGTTTCACCGATAAAAACAGCTCCTTGATTTTCCGGCTCCAGGTTTGATCCAGAGAAAGAAACACATTACGGGTTAACTGCTGGGTGATGGTACTGCCGCCACTTTGCTTTTCACCGGTGGTGATGATTTGCCAGGCTGCACGCATAATGCCTTTTATATCAAAACCATGATGGTCATAAAAATTGGCGTCTTCAGCGGCAATATAAGCTTGTTTCAATTTTTCAGGTACATCTTTGATGTCCACCGGTATACGCCGCTTAGTCCCAAACACGGCCATCAGTTTTTCATCCTGACTATAAACCCGTAAAGGCACTTGTAACCGATACTCCTTAATCGATTCAACCGACGGTAATTCCGGCTCAAAATATTTGTACATCCCATACACTGTGATGACGCCCAATACTAAACAGACCAGTCCAAGTTTGGTCAGAAACCATAAAACCCTGAGTGCCTTGCGCATATGCTAATTTTCCTGAATTTGAGATGAAGGTTTGTAATATTGTCGGCTCATTATACAATGAATACCTACCACAATAGGCTTTGACCCGAACTAAGGACTAAAAATTTCATGAAAACCCAAAAACACATTGTGATTGTCGAAGATGAGGTTGATTTATTGGCCAATTATCAGGCCGCTTTGCAACAACAAGGCTACCGGGTCACCGGTCTCAAAAGCCGTCAACAGGCCGAATCATTGTTTCAGCAACAACTGCCGGATTTAGCCATTTTGGACATTGGTCTGGGCGATGAACCCGATGCCGGTTTTGATTTGTGTCGAAATTTACGCCAACAATCCGCGAAACTCCCGATTCTTATTTTGACCGCCCGTGACCATGAAGTGGACGTGGTCTCCGGTTTGCGTCTGGGTGCCGATGACTATCTCAGCAAAGACATCTCCATGCCCCATCTGCTGGCCCGGGTGGCCGGTTTGTTTCGTCGCAGCGAACTCAGCGACAGCAAACCCAAACAATGGCAACAAGGGCCCCTGACTGTTCTCACCGACAATTTACAGGTACAATGGCATAATCAAACCGTACCCTTAACTGTGACTGAATTTTGGATGGTGCAATCTTTGGCACGTTATCCGGGCCAGGTCAAAACCCGGGATCAACTGATGCAAGACGCCAATATTTATGTGGACGAAGGTACCGTGACTTCGCATGTCAAACGTATCCGTAAAAAGTTTTTGGCGATAGACCCTGAATTCGATTGCATTGACACGGTTCACGGTATGGGCTATCGCTGGCAACCATGAAACTCAAATGGCAAATTGGTATCATTGCCCTGTTAAGTCTGAGCTTTCCTGTTCTGATGTGGCTTACCCTCTCGCGTTTAAACCAGAGCTATCAACAAAACCTTTTGACCACCGGTCAGCAGCAGGCCCGTCTAATCGCCAACAGCATCGAACAATTCCAGGCAGATTTTGGCCAACTGTTGACCGGTATCGTGCCACAAACCCTCTCGCCGCCGATACAACTCGACGGAGTGCCGGATGAATGGCAGTTACTGACCGCTTATCAACCCGATGCACAGTTACAATTTAAATTAGGCCAATACCAGCAACAACTGTATTTATGGGTCTCTGTGTATGATTCATCACGCCGCCTCGAACCGGGGCAAGACCGACTCTCCATCGCCTATGGTGATGCCGAAAATATCACCATTAAACACATCAACAGGCAAGCCGAAGGTGTTGTCAGCACCGATACGCTTAAACCACTGAAAGCTTACTGGCATGAAACCGCCGATGGTTATCAGGCAGAAATTCAATTACCCAATCAACCACTCAACCGACTGGGCGTGGTGGCCACCGACACCAATTTCGCCGGACAGATTCAATACTACGGCCATTACGCCAGCAACAACATTCAGCTTCAGTCAGTGTTTAATCCCGATCCGGCCTGGTATAAACGTCTCAGTCAAATCACGCCGGACAATGCCCGACTGGTGCTCACGGACACACACAATCGCAGCCATTACGACATCAATAAAATAACCATGCAAGGCAACAACAGTGATTGGCTAACCAATGTACTTTATCCACTTATTTTTGCCAATAAAGATAACGACACCCAACATAATCTGGATCAACAAACCCTCCATCAGGACATTCAGGGTGGTCAACTCACCTTAACCTTAGCCCACCCACCGGCACACCGCAGTCTGATTCGTACTTTTATTCAAACCATTGGCTGGCTGTTTGCCATTGCCATATTGTTATTACTGCTTTTTTTAAGTTATGCCGCTTTGTTGGCCTGGCGAATTCGCCGCTTAAGCCGTCAACTGCGCCATGTGCTGGATGAAACCGGTGTGATTCACAAACAACTGCCTTCGCTGAATGCCACCGATGAAGTGGGCGATTTATCCCGCGACTTATACCAACTGCTCACCCAAATCGACCAATACACCGATTACCTCAAACAACTGGGCAGTCGCTTAAGTCATGAAATGAAAACCCCTATTGGCATTATCCAGTCGTCTCTCGACAACGTCAGTCATAACCCCTTACCCGATCCCCAGCAGAATTTTATAGACCGTGCTGCCAAAGCCAATACCCGCTTGAAATTCATCTTAAACCAACTCAGTTCTCTAAGCCGCTTACAGCACGCCATTAACGAAAACGAACAGCAACTATTTGACCTTAATCAGTTTTTAACCGACTTGATGCCGGCATACCAAAACCGGTCAAATAAGATTCAATACCTCAGCCCCGATCAAGCCGTTATGATTAAAGGTAACCCGGATTTAATGGCGCAATTACTGGATAAAGTGATGGATAATGCCCTTGATTTCAGTCCCGCCAACCAACCGATTACGGTTAAACTAACAATTCTATCCGACAGCCGGCAATACCAACTCTCCGTCACTAATCAAGGCCCCACCATCCCTGTTGAAAAATTAACCACTGTTTTTGACTCCTTGCATTCATACCGAAATCAATCCAACAACAGCCACTTGGGCATCGGACTCTATGTGGCCCAACTCATCGCCCGTTTTCATCGCGCAGACATCCGCATTGACAATCAATATCAACCTGATGGCGTGACGGTTACCCTGACCGGAACCGGTCATCTTTAGGGCCAACGCCAATAAATAACCTAAAAACCCGGCCAAAAAAATCAAGCTAATCTAATCAATGATTGATAGAATAAGCGGGTTTTTGAAAACTATTTGTCCATATACACCAACTAAGCCATGACCAAACACATCCCCAATTTCCTCACCATTCTCAGGGTTCTCTTAATCCCCGTCATGATTCTGTTTTTTTACCTGCCCTACGAATGGTCTCGGTTTATGGCTTGCTGGGTATTTGTTTTAGCCGGCATCACCGACTTTTTTGATGGTTATATTGCCCGAAAATATAATGTCTCATCCAAACTCGGCGCCTTTTTAGATCCGGTCGCCGATAAACTCACCGTCACCACCGCGCTGGTTGTATTATTACAAGACCACCCCACCATCCTGATGATGATTGCTACAGCCGTTATTGTCGGCCGTGAAATCACCGTCAGTGCCTTGCGTGAATGGATGGCCGAACTCGGCTCCAGAAGTGCCGTTAATGTCGCCATGATCGGTAAAATCAAAACAGTTTTCCAAATGGTGGCCATCGGATTTTTGCTTTACGAAGCTGACCTCTGGATGATACCGGTACAACAAATTGGCTTAGGGCTACTCTATATCGCCGCCGCGCTCACACTTTATTCCATGGTGGTCTATTTACGTGCGGCCTGGCCCCTGATGCGCGAATAATTCTTTTTTTATTTAAAAATGGATTGACAATAAAAACATTACGGCTAAAATAGCCAACCTCAAAGCGGGAATAGCTCAGCGGTAGAGCACAACCTTGCCAAGGTTGGGGTCGGGAGTTC
>CAZLAW010000029.1:0-20084 GCA_964557625.1 uncultured Marinicella sp. | reverse complement strand
TCACGCTTCTTCGCCTACGGCGAAACCGCATGACTTCATTTACCTGGCCTAACCGGCACGGCGGGTCGTGCTGCTCAGCAGCATTCCGCGGTTTGGTGAAATATTGGTGGTTAAAAGTATGTGGTGAAAAACCCGTTGTCATGAACTTATTTTTTATGCCATAATATTAAATCAGGTCAAAAACTTTACAAAATTGGTTAATGTTTTTGACAAAATGACATTGTGAGTTGTCTGCTTTTGTTAACTTTTTTTAAAAATTAAAAGTAAAAGTTCACAAAAATTTTAATTTCTCTCGTTATAAATCTAAAAATATGCTATATTTCTTGGCGTGATTTTAACCGCTTTACAACACGCGTTATTTTATCTATCTGCTTGATTTTAAAGTGTTTAATTTGATAATGGTGTGATTGTTGATAAGTCGTTAATAGTGCTAAGCAATTGATAGTATTGGTTAATTTTTTAAAATTCAATTCAGCTTAGATTAAAATATTTTTTAATTTGTTATGTTAACTTTGGGAGAGTAACGGGGACAGCTATGCAAATGAGTGAAGTCAAAAAACAACAACAGGTTTATACCCAGGAAGAAGCTTATCAAGCTTCTTTGGACTATTTTAAAGGTGATGACCTAGCGGCCCGGGTTTGGGTGAATAAATATGCCTTAAAAGATTCAGAGGGCAATATTTTTGAACGAACGCCGGATGATATGCATCATCGGCTGGCCTCTGAAATTGCCCGGATTGAAAAAAAATACCCCAATCCGTTAACCCAACAAGAGGTGTTTAATCTAATCAGAAATTTCCATTATCTGGTTCCGCAAGGTGGACCAATGACCGGTATCGGTAATCCCTATCAAATTGCCTCTTTATCCAACTGTTTTGTGATTGGTAATCCCGGTGAATCGGATTCTTACGGTGGTATCATGAAAATTGATCAGGAGCAGGTACAACTGATGAAACGCCGCGGCGGGGTTGGTCACGATTTATCCCATGTGAGACCACGGGGCTCAGCGGTTAAAAATTCAGCCCTGACATCCACCGGTATTGTGCCGTTTATGGAGCGCTATTCCAATTCCACCCGTGAAGTGGCCCAGGACGGTCGCCGGGGGGCGCTGATGTTGTCAGTATCGATCAATCATCCCGATGCCGAAGATTTTATTGATGCCAAGTTAGAGCAGGGTAAAGTGACCGGTGCCAATGTATCGGTACGGATTGATGATGGCTTTATGCAGGCGGTGGCCGATAACAAAGAATACCAACAATGTTATCCCATTTTCAGTGATGAGCCCAAATTCAGTCAAACCATCAATGCCCGACAATTGTGGCAGAAAATCATCCACAATGCCTGGCAATCAGCAGAACCCGGTATCTTATTCTGGGACACCATCACCCGTGAGTCGGTGCCTGATTGCTATGCCGATTTGGGTTATGAAACCGTTTCCACCAACCCCTGTGGTGAGATTCCGCTGTGCCCTTATGATTCGTGTCGCTTACTGGCGATAAATTTATTGTCTTATGTGAACGATCCGTTTACTGACCAAGCGCAATTTGATGAAAAGTTGTTTAAAGACCATGTGGCCAAAGCGCAACGCTTAATGGATGATATTATTGATCTTGAACTGGAAAAAATTGATGCGATCTTGGCCAAAATCGATGCCGATCCTGAAAGCGAAGAAGTCAAACGCATTGAAAAGAATTTATGGCTGAACATTAAACAAAAAGCCGAAGAAGGTCGCCGAACCGGTATTGGCATCACAGCCGAAGGTGATATGCTGGCGGCGTTGGGTATTCGCTATGGCAGTGAGGCGGGTAATGATTTTTCTGAAAAAATCCATAAAATGATTGCGGTCGAGACCTATCGGGCGTCCGTAAATCTGGCCAAAGAGCGCGGTGCGTTTGCGATTTACGACAGTGAACGTGAAAAAGACAATCCGTTTATACAACGGCTGAAAAAGGCCGATGCCGGGATGTACAAAGACATGGTTGAATATGGTCGTCGTAACATTGCATTATTAACCATTGCACCCACCGGCACCACCAGTTTAATGACCCAAACCACCTCAGGGATTGAGCCGGTTTTCTTACCGGTGTATAAACGCCGGCGTAAAGTGAATCCCAATGATAAGGACGCACGGGTGGATTTTGTTGACGAGGTGGGCGATTCCTGGGAAGAATATACCGTGTTTCATCACCGGTTTAAGCAGTGGATGGAAGTGAACGGTCATGACACCGAAAAAAGTTACACTGAAAAACAGTTAAATGCCCTGGTTAAAAAGTCGCCGTATTATAAGGCCACCAGTAATGATGTGGACTGGCTGAGTAAAGTGCGGATGCAAGGGGCGGTCCAAAAGTGGGTCGATCACAGCATCAGTGTGACCATTAACTTACCGCAAAATGTCAGCCAGAAACTGGTGGGTGAATTATACATGGAAGCCTGGAAAGTGGGTTGTAAAGGGGTTACAGTTTACCGTGACGGTTCCCGTTCGGGCGTCCTGATTTCCAATGAAGATAAACAAGATGAATTGGTACCGTTTCCCACCAAGCGACCTAAAATCCTGGAAGCCGATGTGGTGCGATTCCATAATAACAAAGAAAAGTGGATTGCCTTTGTCGGTTTAATTGACGACCAGCCTTATGAAGTGTTCACCGGTTTGGCCGACGATGAAGATGGTATTTTCTTACCCCGTTCAATTGAAAAAGGACTGATTATTAAAAGCCGGTTAGAAGACGGCAGTTCACGTTATGATTTTCAGTTCACCAATAAGCGCGGATATAAAACCACCGTTGAAGGCCTGTCGCATAAATTCAATCCTGAGTATTGGAACTATGCCAAATTAATTTCCGGCACCTTGCGTCATGGCATGCCGATTGAAAAAGTGGTGGGCTTGATTAATTCTTTGCAGTTGGACAGTGAATCAATTAACACCTGGAAAAATGGTGTGACCCGTGCCCTCAAACGCTATATTGCCGATGGTACCGAAGTGGAAAAAGGCTCATGTGAAAATTGTCAATCCACCGAGCTGATTTATCAGGAAGGTTGTTTGACCTGTAAAAGCTGCGGTTCATCCAAATGCGGATAAATTGAATCAATTGTTATTTGAAAAGCACCCACACCGGGTGCTTTTTTTGGGTTTACAGATCGCGGCTGTTAATCATGTCAACACCATCGGCCAGTAATTGTTGCCGTTGGGTTTTGAAATTTTCTGAGTCAATGGCACGGGTGGCGTCTTCAATCAGCACACACTGAAAGCCCGCCTTTAGAGCGTCCCGGATGGAAAAATAAACACAGAAATCCGCCGCCAAACCGGTGAAATACAGTGTTTTAATCTGTAATTCATGCAAATAACCGGTTAAACCGGTGGACTGAATATGACCGTTATCATAAAAAGCACTGTAACTGTCGATGTCGGGGTTCATGCCTTTACGAAAAATAGCGGCGATGCGATGGCTGTCTAAATCGGGGTGAAACTCAGCGCCTTCTGTGCCTTGGACACAATGCGCCGGCCACAGGGTTTGCGGTAAGCCATTGAGTTCAATCTGATCAAAGGCCTGGTGTCTTAAATGGTTGCGGGCAAAGCTTAAATGTTCCGGTGGATGCCAGTCCTGGCTGGCGACGACCAGATCAAACTGGTTCTGAATTTGATTAATGACCGGCACAATCTGATCACCTTCAGCAACCGCCAGACTGCCGCCGGGCATAAAATCATTTTGTACATCAATAAGCAGTAAAGCGTTCATGGTTGTCTCCTGAGTTGTTGAGCCAGTTTATCACGCTGCATTTTTAATTGTGGGCTGAGGCCGACTTTGTATTCATGCGGATTGTCAAAACGCCGATAATCGTCAGGCATATGGTTCATTTGTGCTTGAACATGCCCGGCAATTTCAGCCAAAGTCGGTTGTGGATCATAACGCCGGCCTTGTTTCATGACCGGATTTAACAAAGGTTTAGCGGTTAAATTGTTCAGGTCCATGGACTTAAATGGCTCATAGGGGTGTTGCATGGTGTCCGGTGTTGCTTCATCGGCCAAGGTAATCACATCCGCACCGATGGGTTGCTGATCACTGTTATATAAACGTAACACCTGCTTATGGCCGGGTAAAGTCATTTTAGCGATGTTTTCAGACAGTTTAAGACGCGGTTGACCCCGGAATTCGGCCAGTTTATAGACACCGTCCAGGGCGCCATCCGGTCGACCAATCACCAGGCTGGTACCGACGCCAAACAGATCAATGGGAGCCTGTTGTTCTCTCAGACTTTTAATCACATGTTCATCCAATTGATTAGAGGCGGCAATTTTGACCGCGTCTAAACCGACCTCATCCAACATTTGACGACTTTTCTTCGATAAATAAGCCAAATCACCACTGTCCAGACGAATGGCTTTGAGTTGTTGTCCTTGCGCTGCCATTTCCAGGCCCACTTTTATGGCATTGGGCACGCCACTTTTAAGGGTGTCGTAGCTGTCCACTAACAGGACCGTATTATCCGGCTGATTTTTGGCAAAAGCACGAAACGCGGTCAGTTCATCGTCATAACTTTGCACAAAAGAGTGGGCCATGGTGCCGACCGCCGGTACTTCAAAATCCTGGGCGGCTTTGACATGACTGGTGCCGTTAAAACCGCCGATAATGGCTGCCCGAGCAGCGTAATAGCCACCGGCACTTTGCGCACGCCGCAGACCAAAATCCAATAATGTGGCATCACCGGCCACCGAGCGAATACGGGTGGCTTTGGTGGCAATCAGGCTCTGAAAATTAAGGGTGTTGAGCAGCACGGTTTCAATCAGCTGGGCCTCAATTAAAGGGGCTTTAACCGTCACCACCGGGGCACCCGGAAACACCAAATCACCTTCCCGGCAGCTTTCCAGGGTGCCAGTGAATCGAAAATCAGCCAGATAATCGATAAAATCATCTTTAAAGCCTTGTTCGGCTAAAAAGCGAAGGTCTTGTTCACTAAAGTGCAGTGTCTCAAGGGTGTCCAGTAAAGTGCCTAAGCCGGCAAAGACTGTGTAGCCGCCTTTGAACGGGTTTTTACGGAAAAAGTAATCGAACACCGCCGACTGTCGGTGCTTGTTTTCATGGAAATAGACCTGTGCCATGCTGATTTGATACAAGTCTGTGTAGTTGCCGGTTATAGTAAGCATGGATATTATTTTAACAATTGAAACAGTGCAATTAAATAAGCAATCAGCTTAACCGGCCGCAATGATGTGTTGGTTGGATAATAGTTGCTTCATCAATGGTTGGTTGATACTTAATTGTTGTCGGCTGAACGTTGCCTGGTCACACAATTGACGGGCAAAAGCCACGGAACAGTCATATTGTTCGCCGTTGATGTATAAGTATGCCCGTTGTTTATCGCGTGCATAGTACGCAAAATTATCGGCCGGATTTCTCTGTAATTTATCAGCCTCTGCAGAGTTGCTGTATTTAGGAATGGCATCCAGTAGCCGGTAACTGCTGATAAATCGGCCGAAGATATCCGCCAGTTCGGTATCGGTTAAATCCTGTAGTCGATGAATCTGTCGTCTGAGGTGCTGAATTTCATGTGTGGTGATGGCGGCGGTGGCATTGATCTCTTGACCGGCATCTTTTAACCGGGCTGATTCGGGCAATTGTTGTGCCACATAATCGGCCACTGCCGTGACTAATTCGGCATCTGAAGGTGCGCGCAAACCCACCGACAGGGTCAGGCAATCATCATCCAGTGAAATGCCATGGTGGGCAATGCGCGGTGGTAAATACAACACATCGCCGGGCGATAAAACCTCGGTGTTATCCGGTGTGTAATCAGCAATCACCGCCAAATCACTGTGTTCGACCGTGTCATAATCAGTCAGAATGGCATTGTCATAGGCCCATTTCCGTTGGCCTTTGATTTGGACTAAAAACACATCGTATTGATCAATATGGGCACCCACAGAAGCACCTTTGGGGGCATAGGACAGCATCAGATCATCAAAGCGCCAGGCTTTAATAAACGGTAATGCTGACAGTATGGCTAAGGTTTGTGGCCACCATTTTTCAATATCAGACACCAACAAGGTCGGGTGTTGGTCTATAACGGATGACCAGGCCTCGGGGTCGTCATAAATGGCCTGATAGGCGTGTTGATCCCGGCTGTAAATAATGCGTGATTGCACACCGTCCTGATTGGCCAGTTCGAATAATTGTTCTCGATTCGGTACTGTATTAATTGGCAGGTCAGTGTGCTGAAATAAACAGGGTCGTTGTTGCCAATGGTCCGCTAAAAAGGTTTCAGCGGAGATGGCCTGACCGTTAAATATGTTTGGCTTGCTGTTCGGCATGGCCTAAATAGGTGGCCGGCGTCAGGGCCAACAGTTGTTGTTTGGCGTTCCCGGGTAAATCCAGGGTTTTGATAAAGGCTTTAATGGTGGACTCGTCGATGGTTTGGCCGCGGGTCAGTTCTTTTAATTTCTCATAAGCGTTTTCAATCCCATAACGCCGCATTACGGTTTGAATCGGTTCAGCCAAGAGTGCCCAATTGGCGTCTAAGTCGGCTTGTAGAACTGCAGTGTTTAAGTTCAGCTTGCTTAAGCCTTTGGCCAGGGAGCGATAAGCTATTAAACCATGGCCATAAGCGGTGCCCATTGAGCGTAATACCGTGGAGTCGGTGAGATCACGCTGCCACCGTGAAACCGGTAATTTTTCTGCCAAATGGGCCAATAAGGCATTGGCAACACCCAGATTGCCTTCGGCATTTTCAAAGTCAATGGGGTTAACCTTGTGTGGCATGGTTGATGAGCCCACTTCGCCGGCTTTGGTTTTCTGGCCAAAATAATTGTTGGAAATATAACCCCAGATATCACGGCATAAGTCCAATAAAATGGTGTTAATACGAATCATGACATGGCTGATTTCAGCAATGTAATCATGGGGTTCGATTTGGGTGGTGTAAGGGTGGTAATGCAACTCAAGGTCGGCAATAAAAGACTCCGCCAAAGCCGGCCAGTCGACCTCCGGATAGGCGCATAAATGAGCGTTAAAGTTACCCACCGCACCATTAATTTTGCCATAAATCGTCACGGCTTTTAATTGTGACAACTGTTGTTCTAAACGAAACACCACATTGGCCAGTTCTTTACCCATGGTGGTGGGTGTGGCCGGTTGTCCGTGGGTTTTGGCCATCATGGCAGCATCGGCATATTGGTGTGCCATGGCCCGTAGGTTAGCTGTCAGGTTATTGATTTCATGCACAAAAACAGACTCTCTGGCTTGTTTGAGCATCAGGCCGTAAGCCAGGTTATTGATGTCTTCTGAAGTACAGGCAAAATGCACAAACTCCAGATGATCAGCCATACCGTCGATCTTTTGCATGTGGTTTTTGATGTAATATTCCACCGCTTTAACATCATGGTTGGTGGTGACTTCAATGTCTTTAATCTGCTGGGCTTGTTGCGGCGTGAAGTTTTCATGTAAGGCCAGTAATTGTTGTTTTTGGTGGGCGCTGAAAGCCGGTAATTCCTTAATCTCGGCACATTCACTCAAGTGAATCAACCAGGAAATTTCCACCAACAGGCGGTTTTTAATCAGGCCATATTCACTGAAGAAAGGTGATAAATCCCGGGTTTTGGATTGATAACGGCCGTCAACGGCAGAAACAGCGGTTAAAGCGGACAAAGACATGGTGTAAGGGCGATTAAAAAGTAAGCGTATTATACGTTTTTGACAAAGGTAACTCAATGAGTGAGAAAAAGCCTTGCATAATGTATAAGTATGTGCGAATATAAGTTAACATTAAAATGCAAGAGGTCATCATGCAACACGTCGTTATTTTAGGTGCCGGAATCGGTGGTATTCCTATGGCCTTAGAAGCCAAGGAATTAATGGGCAAAGAGGTCAAAGTTACTGTCATCAGTGATAAAAGATGGTTTGAATTTACCCCGTCTAATCCCTGGGTGGCGGTTAACTGGCGCAAACAGGAACAAATTAAGGTGGATTTAGCGCCGATGTTTAAAAAACGCGACATTGAATTTATTCCGGTGGCGGCTGAAAAAGTGATGCCCGATCACAACCAAATTAAGCTCATTGATGGACAAGTGATTGATTATGATTACCTGGTGATTGCCACCGGACCAAAGTTAGATTTTGATGCCATCAAAGGCCTGGGGCCGGATGCGTTTACTGAATCCGTTTGTACCACCGGTCATTCGGCCACAGCCGGGGCCAAATGGAAAAATTTTGTCGCTAATCCGGGTCCGATTGTGGTGGGTGCTGTTCAGGGCGCCTCGTGTTACGGACCGGCCTATGAATATGCGCTTATTTTGGACACCGAACTGCGTAAGCGTAAAATTCGTGACAAAGTACCCATGACGTTCATTACGGCTGAACCGTATATTGGTCATTTAGGTCTGGATGGTGTGGGTGATACCAAAAGTTTACTGGAATCAAAACTACGGGATGCCAATATCAACTGGATAACCAACTGTCAGGTGGATGAAATCTCCGAAAATGAAATCCATGTCACTGAATTGGGCTTAAACCGGGATCCGATTAAACATGACCCGATTGCTTTTAAACATGCCATGCTGCTGCCGGCTTTTGCCGGTATTGATGCGGTTCAGGGCGTGGAAGGTCTGGTCAATCCGAAAGGCTTTATTCTGACCAATAAATATCAACAAAACCCCACCTATAACAATGTGTTCGGGGTCGGTGTTTGTGTGGCGATTCCACCGATTGGTAAAACTGCGGTGCCTGTCGGCGTTCCTAAAACCGGTTATATGATTGAATCCATGGTCACCGCCACCGCCCATAATATTCAATCTATGATTGCCGGCAAAGAGCCGGCAGCCAAACCTACCTTAAATGCTTTATGTCTGGCAGATTTTGGTGATGGTGGTGTGGCCTTTGTCGCCAAACCACAAATGCCGCCGCGTAATTTAAATTGGTCCGGCAGTGGTCGCTGGGTGCATTGGGCCAAGATTGCCTTTGAAAAGTATTTTATTCGTAAAATCCGCAAAGGCCAGGCTGAACCGGTGTTTGAAAAATATGTCATGAAAGCCATGGGTTTAGCTCGCTTAAAGAAACCCAAATAACGCTGATCAAACTCAGGGTTTAAATGAACTTAACTTGAGCTTTACGGGTCGGGCTTTATAATGGTCGTTTTTCTTTAGGGAATACGATATGAAAATCAGCAGTGAATTTGATGGTGGCCGTATAGATGTGGTGGCCTGTGACCAAGCCGACGATATTCGGGTTAACATCGATAAAGACTCCCATGCCGACTTTCGCCAGTGGTTTTATTTTCGCTTACATGGCGTTAAAGACAAGGATTGTGTGGTGAAGTTTATGAATGCCAGCGAGTGTTCCTACAAAGAGGGCTGGGAGGATTATGATGTGTGCGCTTCCACAGACCGCCAGGAATGGTTTCGCCTACCCACCGAATTTGACGGCACAACCATGCAGGTTGAGTTTAATACCGACACCGATGATATTTATCTGGCTTACTTTGCGCCGTATTCATTTGATCGCCATCTGAATTTATTGGCGTTTGCCCAACATTCGCCGTTGACCGAAGTGATTAATTTGGGTGAAACAGTGGATGGTCGTGATTTTGATATGCTTAAAATCGAGATGCCGGACAGTGATGAAGACAAGCTCAATGTCTGGCTGACAGCACGCCAGCATCCCGGAGAAACCATGGCTGAATGGTTTATGGAAGGTTTTATCGAAAACCTGCTGGATGCCGATAACACCACCTCACGCGCTTTATTAGAAACGTGTCGTTTCTTTTTGGTACCCAATATGAATCCCGATGGTGCTTACCGCGGTAATCTACGTACCAACGCCGCCGGCGCCAACTTAAACCGTGAATGGCAAGAGCCGACCATGGAAAAAAGCCCGGAAGTCTATCTGGTGCGCCAAAAAATGTTGAAAGAAGGCGTCGATATGTTTTTAGACGTGCATGGTGATGAAGCCATTCCCTATAACTTTGTCGCCGGATGTGAAGGCAACCCCAATTACGATGAGCGTTTAAAGAACTTAGAAGAAGTCTTTAAGTCCGCTTATTTTACCGCCACGCCGGAGTTTCAGGACGAGCATAAATATGACCTGGATGAACCGGGCAAAGCGGACTTACGTCTGGCCACCAATTATGTGGGTCAAACCTTTTCATGCCTGGCCTATACCCTGGAAATGCCCTTTAAAGATAACCACGACTGGCCCGATGAAGAATATGGCTGGTCACCGGAACGCTGTAAGAAACTTGGCGAAGACACTTTGGTGGCGATGTTAAATACGGTACCGGTCATTCTGGCCAACCCCAAGGAGAAAGCATCATGAACACCGCAACTAAATTAGTCTTTACACTATTTTGTATCGCCCTATTAACAGCATGCCAACAGACACCAAGCACTGAAGCACCACCGGTAATCGACGGACACACCTCACAAAATGCTCTGGATTGGGCCGGTGTCTATCAGGGCACCTTACCCTGTGCGTCCTGCCCGGGCATTAAAACCCTGATTACCCTCCATCCAAACGGTGAATTTATCAAGCAGGAGCACTATATTAACACCCAGGGCAGTTACATCGAACGCGGCCAGTTTGAATGGCAAGATGACGGCACCGTGATTCACTTGAAAGGTGATGATGTCGGCGCGGTTAATTACTATAAAGTGGTGGAAAATGCCCTACTGCATTTAAATGCCGACAAACAGGTTATTAGTGGCGAAATGGCTGACTTTTACCGTTTAGAGAAAACAAATATGACCTTACAACAAACCGACTGGCAACTGACCGAAGTGGTGAACGTGGCCTATAAAGACGATGTGCTGGAACGGGTTTCCATGCGATTCGATGACCAGGGACGCCTCAATGGCAAAGCACCGTGTAATCGGTTTTTTGCTGATTATCAAACCAGCGAAGGTACTTTGGAATTAGAACGGGTCGGCAGCACCAAAATGGCCTGCGAATATATGCACGAAGAGCAACAGTTTTTTGCTGCTTTGGCAGAGGTTAAAAGTTTTGATATCGAACTTAATGAATTAATCCTCAAAGACGCTGACAAGCAACCGCTGTTACGGTTTAGGGCGAAAGTGGATTAAATGGTATCAGATTTCAAAGATCAGTCAGCATTTGTATTATTTAAATATTGATTCGCAGCCTAAAGCCGACGAAATAACACTGGCTGATATGGATACGCCCTAAGAAAAAGGCCTTAAGTGGTCTATCTATGCGTTATTATCAAGGTATTTACGGATAATAACGCATTGATGCGTTTTAAACCCGATTAGGCCGGATAAACACGCATTATTGACATAAAAAACATGCTATTTATGGCCAAAAAGTCTTTAAAAGGGCCAAAAGCAGTGATTTTAATCTATAATTTAACTTAAGATGTGTGTTTAATAAGTTGTTAGAGCCGGAATGGAGGAGTTACGCCTATGCGCCACCCAGTAGTTGCTGCTGCCACTTGGATGGTTGGCGCTTTACTCTCATTTTCCGCGATGGCCGTTGCGGTACGCGAACTTTCCGCCAACTTTGGTACGTTCCAACTTCTTGCCATCCGTAGCCTCATCGGCTTGGCTGTTATCTCGGCCATACTCACTAGAATCGGTTGGACGCAGGTCTCGTTTCGGAACGTTAGAATACATCTCGGGCGGAACTTTGTTCACTTTTTTGGGCAGTTCGGTTGGTTCTATGCCATTGCGTTTATTCCGTTGGCGGCGGTGTTTGCCATTGAGTTCACCGTGCCGCTCTGGACGCTGGTATTCGCGGCACTATTGCTGGGTGAGCGTATCTCCCCGAGTCGGGGGCTGGCGGTTGTTCTAGGCATCGCCGGTATTTTGGTTATCCTTCGTCCCGGCTGGTCGGTCGTCCATCTGGCGGCGCTTGTAATGCTGGCCGGTGCCGTTGCGTATGGACTGTCTCATATTCTGACCAAGAAGTTGGCGGGGCGAGATACACCGCTGTGCATTCTCTTTTATATGATGTTGATTCAGTTACCTCTAGGTTTGGGGCCGGCGGTGTTTGATTGGGTTACCCCTACAGCAGCGCACTGGCCTTGGCTTATGGTGGTCGGTGTTACCGGGCTCAGTGCGCACTACTGCATGGTGCGGGCACTTTCCTTGGCGGATGCCTCGGTAGTGGTACCGATGGACTTTCTGCGCCTACCACTCATAGCGCTGATTGGTTACGCGCTTTACGGTGAGCAGGTAGATGAGTATCTGGTCTTGGGCTCAGGCTTGATACTGGCAGGTAACTTTATCAACCTGTATCAGGAGCGAAAGAAAATAGAGCTGCTACAGCCCTCTCCACAGTCACATGCCTGATTTTGCTCTAACGAGTGCGTCAAGCCGACAGGCCCTCCACGGCTACGCCGTTCCGGCCCTGCGGCTTACGCTGGCGTTAGATTCCCTATAGAGATTTCAGATGGAACCAAAAGATTTACACGGATTTGCTTCTGATAGGCCGATCACAAAAGTAGAAGAGGACCTGTTGGGACGGTCAGGCTTTTCCACGGACTTGGCTAATGCGATGGCAAGTTGGCATGGAAATGATAGTTTAGTAGTAGCCCTGCATGGTGACTGGGGATCAGGGAAGTCTTCTATTAAAAACATGGCCTTATCTCGACTATCGGAAATAACAGAGAAAAAACCTGATGTAATTGAATTTTCCCCATGGGAATGGGCAGCTCAAGAAAAAATAACAGCCTCCTTTTTTCAAGAAGTATCGAAGTCAATAGGTCACACAGATAAAAGCAAGTCTGGGAAAAGGTTAGCGGCAACTCTAAAAAAATATGGACGATATCTTAATACGGGTGAAACAGTAGTAACAGGTTTTTCAGCGGCTCTCCCTACACTTTTTATACTCGCAACCCTTATAGGGATTGGCGGCAATTTTTCAAACGAAGCTTGGGTAAGCAACATTAGTACTACTATTCTATTGGTTTTGGGTGGATGGGCTGCAATATTAAAGTGGGGCAAAGGCTTCCTTGACAAGTTGAGTGGAAATATTGAGGCAACCGCCAAGGAAAATGAACAGAGTTTGAGTGATATAAGACAGGAATTGGCAGGATTATTGCTCGAAAGAAAATCTCCATTGATCGTCGTAATGGATGACTTGGATAGGCTGACCTCATCCCAATTAAGGATGGTTTTTCAGCTTATAAAAGCAAACTTGGAATTTCCGAATGTGGTCTTCCTTCTTCTATTTCAGCGAGATCTGGTAGAAGATAAAATGAATGACGGGGCGCAGCAGGGTCGAGACTATTTAGAGAAAATAATTCAGGTGCCTTTTGATATACCCCAAATAGAAACTACACGACTGCATAGCTTATTGTTCAATCAATTAGATAAAATTATCGAGCAAGACAAATCAGCTGCAAATATGTTTGATTCGGGGCGGTGGGGGAACATGTTTCACGGGGCTCTGAGCGCATATTTTGACAATCTGCGAAGCGTTTATCGATACACCTCCACTCTATCATTCCACTTTACACTACTTAAAGGTAAAAGTGCTTTTGAGGTCAACCCAGTGGATCTAATGGCAATTGAATGCCTAAGAGTTTTTGAACCTGATGTTTACAAGGAAATCGCACGCGCGAAAGAGATATTCACTAAAAATGGTTCCGATAGATATGGAAGAAGCCAGGAATTTGCTGCTGCCCTAATCAATAGCATATTGGATAAGGCTTCTGAGAATAAGCGAGATGCTGTAAAGGAAATGGTAAAGCAACTATTTCCAACAATAGAATGGGCTCTGGGAGGCACACACTATTCTGGAGAATTTGCTAGTACATGGTTAAGAGAGATGCGTGTTTGTCACCCCTCTATCTTTGATAAATACTTTCAATTTTCAATTCCGAGTGGAGAACTCTCAAACTCAGACCTGCAGGAAATGCTTAGCCTAACTGCTGATTCTGACAGGCTTTCTTCATTTATCTTGTCCCTCAAAGAACGTGGCATTCTAAAAAATGCTCTTTCACAGTTCGAATCATTCACAGATGAAGTGCCTCTTGAAAATGGTAGTGCGTACATTAAGGGCATTTTAGATATTGGTGACCAAATTGATCATGAATCAATTGGGTTTACGATGTTTAGCTCGAATACACATGCTGTAAGGCTTGTTGTTTGGTTTCTACGGCGCATTGACGATCTGGAGGAGAGAGGCAAGCTGCTGTTAGAATGCTTCAAAGCGTCAAAAGGGCTCTCTATTGTCGAACACATATTACAAGGCGATGAAAATCGCAGAGAGAAAGCTGATGCTGACCAAATACTACGAGATGAGGAGTTTGAGCTGCTTAAAGCGGAGTTTGTAAAAAAACTGGATGAAATGTCTGAAAATGCGCCTAGCGAACTACTTTCTAATGAACACTTGGTTTCTTTTTTGTATAGATGGAAGCGCTGGGGAGATGAGAATAAAGTTATAAACTGGTTAAAGTTGCAGACTCAGACTGCTGAAGGGTGTTTGACCTTGTTAAAAAGGTTTGCAAGTAAATCTTCATCTCAGGCAATGGGAGATTACGTAGTTAAAATTACTACGTACATAAAGCTTGAGAGCATTGAAAACTTTCTAGAGATAGCACCAATTCAAGAAAAAGTAAGGGATATTGATGAAGACAAGGTCGATTCTCAAGCGAAAGTAGCATTGAAGGCTTTTCATGATGCACTTGAAAAGAGAGAAAAAGGAATCGAAGACGATTGGTAATGAATCTAACAAAGCGCTGCTGTCGGACAACTTTTCCGCTGCGCTCCAAAGTTGCCGCAGAGCGCGGCGTTCAAAGCCAAGAGGAAGCTATGTCAAAAATCGCTAAAACGCCAAGCCCGCCGTATTACGCAGTGATTTTCAGCTCTGTTCGCATGGAAGGTGACCAAGGTTACAGTGCAATGGCGGACAGAATGGTTGAATTGGCAGCCCAGCAGGAGGGGTTTCTGGGTATCGAGTCGGCGCGAGAGGACGTTGGTATTACCGTCTCGTACTGGGCCAGCGAGGAAGCGATTAAGAATTGGAAGCAAAATGCAGAGCACCTTGAAGCCCAGCGTTTGGGTCATAAAGCTTGGTATTCTGAATTCAAAGTTCGAGTGGCAAAAGTAGAACGGGCTTATGGCATTTAACAATCGGCTGCACAGCGAGTGATTTTCCGTCGCTTCAAACCGTCGCTTTAGCCGACATTAGAAAATCATGCGTTATACGGTTAGACAATTTAAAAAAATGAGCGCGCCTTTCGGTGACTACCGTTACGGCATCTACGAAAATGAAAAACTCATTGCCTACTTTTGGCATGATTATCGCGGTGATAACAATGGTATTGAGTTCGTCAATGGCCTATCCGTCCCTGACCCTGTAGATAAAATGACAAACTTTCTAAAAGGTGGTGGTGAGCAACCGTTAACATTAACCAAACAGGCAATTAATTATATAAATAAAAATCGTCCACAGAGTATCTAAGGTGCTAAGCACATAAAAAACCAATAACAGATGAATTTATCCCGGGTTCATGATTAAAATGAAGTTTTATAGCTGATTGGGTTGATCATGGATAAGCTAAGCGTCTTTGAAGTTGTTCAGTTAATTCGGACCAATGAAGGGCCATTGCAACCAATTTTCAGGTTTGGCTTTCGATTACGTTTGCCACCATTGTGGCGGTTTTCGTGGGTAGAGAACTTTTGACAAAGTCATTTAAATGGTTGGTGACGATGTTGTATATTCTGGCATCCCTGGCGAGCGCGGCTTCAGGTATATACTTAGCTGAAAGTAATGCCCAATTGACTGCCACTCTGGTGGACAGGGGTGTGCACTTTTCTGCGCCCGTATTTGCCGGCACAGCCACCTTCGTTTTGTTTTTTGCAGGATTTTGTACAACGATTTACTTTATCCATATGCGCGTCAAACTTAAGGATGAACCAATCTAACATGGCATTGAAGTCATTGGCTTGACTTATCTGAACAAACAGCTTCGAAGTTTACCGCTTAACCGGATATGATTTTAGGGTGGGCTCTGCCCACCAAAAAGAATCAAGTCTTGTAAAACACGGTTAGGTCAAGAACCATGTGACTGGCCATATTTATCATTAACCCGTGGTGCATTTAGGACGAATAAAAAAAAATACTGTCATATCGACCGAGCGGAGCGAGTGGAGATATCTCCCATTGGTAGAAATTTGTCGCAAAATTGAGGAGATTCCTCCATGCGCTACGCTTAGTCGGAATGACATAACGTTTTTTGGAGGTAAAACCATCTTAATTTTCCAAAAATCACTCCAAATGCACCACGGGTATCATTATTAAAATTTGTCACGGGTGGCTTTTATGCAAAAGATTGCTGTGATTTTGTTCAACAAACAGAGCGCCCTTAATTGGTGGGCAGAACCTACCCTACGTGACTTAAATGCGTGTTTAGAAATTGTTGAGTAACTACGGCGCTTCAATGGCTCGGAGTTTTAAACGCTGGGTAAATGGTAAGAAATCCTTGTCGGAAAAAAGGAGTGGTCGCTTGTTTTCAATGCAGTAGGTTGCAATCAGGCAGTCAATTGTTTTGCGAACGGTTAAGCCTTGTTTTCTCAAAAATCTGTAATTTTTGGCACTTTTTAAGGCTAAATCAATGCTTGTAAATGATGCAAGCTCACAGTTTTCAAGTAGGGTTTTTGCGGTTTTAAATGACTTGTCATCTTTAAAACCCTGAAGCACTTCAGCAAGCACTAAATCACCAACAATCAATAGGGTCGTCGAAAGTGCAGTATCTAAATAATCGGTCTGTTTCGATTGTATGCCATTAAAGTAGTCAATCCAGACGCTGCTATCGACCACAATCATTAATCCAGTCTCATTTCTTCAAGATTTCCTTCCCATTTTAGTTGACCCCGATAAGCCCGGATCTGTTCTTGTTTCTTTAATCTAACAAGGGTTTTTAACCCCAGCTCCACGGCGTCCTTTTTAGTTTTAACGCCTGTTAGTTTAAGTGCTTCATTTATTAAGTCTTCATCGATAACAATATTCGTTCGCATGGTGGGTTCTTTGTGTATGGTGTCGAAATATTATACACATTACGGCTCCGGATTGAAAACAAATGGTGATGTAGCAAACCAATGAGGTGTAGGCAGTATTTTATCAGAATCATCTTAAGACCTTGATTTAATGACTAAATACGGCTATTTTGTGGCGGTTACATGAGACATCCAGGCTAAGTTTGATGTTGGGCTGCGCTGCGCTTAGCCCAACGTACGTGTGACAGCGCATGTCAAGGTTTTACATAATTTAAGGGATTCACCGGTTGGCCGTTTTTGCGGATTTCGAAATGGAGGTTATCGACGTTGGTGCCGCTGGAGCCGAGCAGGGCGATCACATCACCGCGTTTGACTTGTTGGCCTTCTGTGACCAGGCGTTTTTTGTTGTGGCCGTAGGCGCTTAAAAAGCTGTCGTTGTGTTTAATAATAATCAGCTCCCCGTAGCCCAGTAAGCCATCGCCGCTGTACACCACCACGCCGGCTTCGGCGGCTTTGACATCCTGGCCTTCTTGCCCGCGTATGGAAATGCCTTTACGGGCCGGGTTGCTGCCGGAAAAGGTGGTTCTGATTTTGCCTTTTGTGGGCCACAGCCAGTTTAAATCATCGTTTTTAGGTATATTAACCACCGGTTTGGTTTCGGGTGGTTGTTTACTGACGGTAACGCTGGGTTTTGGTGGTTTTTTTGTCGTTTGTTTGGCCGGTGTTGTTTTACTTTGTGTGGCCGGTTCTTTTTTGGCGGTGAGGGTCGGTTGGCGAGTAATCGGTTGGGTGTTGACTTTGTTCGGACTGCGTTTTGAATTCTGTGTGCTTGCGACCAAACGCAACCGTTGGTTGGGGTGAATCACATAAGGTGGTTTAATATTGTTGATGGCGGCCAATTGACGGTAATCTAAGTTGTAGCGAAAGCCAATGGAGTACAGGGAGTCACCTTTTTTAACCCGGTAATAGTCCGGTATGATGGTCGATTTGCGTGGTGATGAAGATTTCAATTTTGTTGGGCGGGTATTAATTTCATCTACCCGAGCCGGTGGGCGAGAGGCGCAGGCAGACAGCAAAAGCAGCAGAATGATTGGCCACCACCATTTTGTCATTTAGCGCTCCACACCTTCCAGCAGAGGGACAAAAATCACATCATCCAAATCCTCAAACACCGGACCATTGCGGCCCACACTGATTTTCTGTAATGTCTGTCTGACTTTGCTGCCAACGGGAACAATGATAAAACCTTCGGGTGTTAGTTGGTCTAATAGATCCAGTGGTGGTTCAGGTGGTGCGGCAGTGATAATAATCACATCAAAAGGTGCTTCAGTGGGCCAACCTTTATAGCCGTCATCGGTTTTACAGCGGATATTGCGATAGCCGAGGTTAATAAAACGACGGCGGGCAATGCGGGTTAATTTATCAATCCGTTCAATACTGAAGACTTCCGGAATTAAGCGACTGAGTATGGCCGCCTGATAGCCGGAGCCGGTGCCCAGTTCCAGTACTTTTTTTGGGTTAGAATGCCTCATCACTTCTGCTGTCATGCGTGCCACAATATAGGGTTGAGAAATGGTTTGGGAAAATTTAATCGGTAAGGCCGTGTCTTCATAGGCGCGATGGGCCAGGGCTTCGTCGACAAACATATGTCGCGGCACTTCATTCATGGCTTCCAGCACCTGCTCGTTGTCGATGCCTTTTTGACGCAAGCGGTCAATCATGCGCTTTCGCGTGCGTTCAGAGGTCATGCCAATACCCGGTGCATTCATAGGTCTTTTAGCCAGCGGTTGAGTGATTCCATAAAATCGTGGCGGGTCATGTCAATCTGTAATGGGGTGACTGATACATAGCCATGTTTTACGGCATGAAAATCAGTGCCTTCACCGGCATCGGCTTCGGGGCCGGCCGGGCCAATCCAATACATGGTGGAACCGCGTGGATCGGTGATGGGTAGGGCGTTTTCTGCTTTGTGTCGGTTACCCAGGCGGGTGACTTTAAAGCCTTTAATCTCATCCACCGGTAAATTCGGCACATTGACATTTAAAATGGTGTCTTTGGGTAGTGGATTGTCTTCAAGATGCACAATCAAACGGCGTAAATAATGAGCCACCGCTTTATAATCCCTTTTTCGGTGGCTATCTTTACAGGAATCCATCACAATCGACACCGCAATCGCCGGCAAGCCTAAATAACGGCCCTCGATGGCGGCTGCCACAGTGCCTGAATATAAAACATCATCGCCCAGATTGGCGGCATCATTAATGCCGGAAATAACCATATCCGGTTCATAATCCAGCACACCGGTCACTGCCAGGTGGACGCAATCGGTGGGTGTGCCATGCACGCTGAAGGCATCATCTCCGATTTGATCGACCCGAATGGGGCGATCCAGGGTCAGTGAATTACTGGCGCCGGAGCGGTCGCGATTGGGGGCAAAAATAACCACATCCCCTAATTCTCTGAGCATGGCGGCCAGGGTATTGATACCCCGGGCATTGATACCGTCATCATTGCTGACTAAAAATTTCATCGAATGGATTGTTGGCAAAAACCTCTATTATAATAACTTGAACGCTAAATAGACAGGTGGAAAACTCTGATGTCAGAACAATTAACCTTACAACAAGTGCTCAATCAAATCGATCAACAGGCTGAGCAATCAGA
Source organism: uncultured Marinicella sp. (assembly GCA_964557625.1). Taxonomy (GTDB): domain Bacteria; phylum Pseudomonadota; class Gammaproteobacteria; order Xanthomonadales; family Marinicellaceae; genus Marinicella. The sequence continues at coordinate 478 of CAZLAW010000029.1, read as the reverse complement.
TTCAGTGACATTGGATGAGTTGGTCGAGCATTTTCAGAGTCGCGGCTTTGGTCCGTTAATTATGTTTCGGGCCCTGATTGCGGGTTTACCCACCGGTGCGATACCCGGCGTACCGAGTTTATGCGGACTATGTATCGCGCTGATTTCCATGCAGTTGGTGTGGGGTAAACAGCATCCGTGGCTACCGAAAAAACTGGCCAACATGGACATGGACAGCGATCGGATTCACCACGTGGTTCCCAAAGCCATGCCCTGGGCCAAGCGTGTGGATTTTTTGGTCAAGCCAAGATTAAAAATATTAACCACGGATAAAGCACAAGGAATAACAGCCATTATCACCACCTTACTGGGCTTAAGTATGATGCCCCTGGAGTTGGTGCCGTTAGGTGCCGGTGTTCCGGCCTGGGTTTTGGTGATTATGGCATTAGTTCAATACACTACACTAGGTTTTAGTGGCCGTGATGGTTTACTAATCCTG
>CAZLAW010000028.1:0-20514 GCA_964557625.1 uncultured Marinicella sp. | reverse complement strand
CGATTTAGCGGCACCCATGGCCAGCGTGTATGCCAATAAAAAGAGTTATCAATTATCTTTTGAGCGAGGTATCGATGCAGTCAGCGCTGTTTTAATGGCCGATGAAGTTGTTACGACTTACAATTATGAGGCCGATGTTTCCGGTCAAAATGAAACGATTTTTACCCAGCCCACCCGGCGGTTTTATCAGCCTATACCAAGTTATTCAGCCCTGGCTCCCTACCCGACAACTGAGCCGGTTCGCTGTTCAACCGATTTAACGTTTTACAGTGGTGTTGCATTAGAGCAAAAAATCTACGATAGAGATGCCATGTTTGATACCACCCAAGGAGGCATCACGCCACCCCCACCGCCACCCAGTAACGCTTTGTGTGGCAGTGTTTTTGTCCAGTCCATTGTTCAACCGCGTTCAAACCAATCAGAATCACCGCTGACCCAATCAAACAATTTTCAATTAATATCCGGCGTATCAGGCGGCACAGAACATGGCATTACACAGATTGGATTTGTTACCCGGCCGCTCGTGGGAACAGACATGAACACCAACAAAACCGTCCATTTAATGGGCCTGCCAGTCATCGGCGTTACCCTGAATCGCTTTACCAATAACAATGCACAACCCGGCGTACTGGCTCAATATGGTTTTTCCCAACCTATTAAAAAGAAAATACGATTGATTGAGATTGATTACTAACAAAGGACTATTTTAATAATGAATATGATGTTACGAATTTTTATCCTTTTACTGCTGTCTTTTCAGGCTTCTGCGGTGTTTGTCAATCCACAGGGAAGCGGTGAAGTGTTGTTAATTCCGTATTATTCGTTGAATAACAGCCTTAATTTTAATGCCACGGTGACCAATACTACCGAAGACGTTAAGGCTATTAAGATTAATGTTCGGGAGGGTTTAAATGGCTATGCTGTATTAAGTTATAACGTGTATTTAGGTCCAAATGATACTTGGAGCTTTGTTATGGGTCCTTGGCAATCTTCTGTTGACGGTTTTGTGGGACATGATTTTGGCGCGCTTGCATCCGAAGATAATTCCTGCGCACCGATGTTAAATAAAACCCTTCAAGAGTTTAATCCGAACGTGCTTGTAGATGGTTCTGAAAATATCATGCGCGGCAGAGAGGGCTTTATTGAAGTCCTGGAAATGGGTGTGCTGGAAGGATATTTAGCTGACGCAGCCGTGGTAGGTTTTAATGGAGAGCCCGAAAATTGTACGTTGTTACAAGAAGCCTGGGAACCGGGTGGTGTCTGGCATAATAATCCCAATCGCTACATGGAACCGGCCACAGGCGGTTTAACGGCTGAGGCCGACATTATGCGCGTCGAAGATGGCATAAATTATTCGATCCCGGTGGTGGCTTTGGCGGACTTTTTCGCAGAGGGCGTCCATTCTCATGTGGCGCCTGAGGACAGTCATTTGTCTTTGGATGCAGCGGCGCCTAAAGCGACTGTGCTGACGGATGAAAAACCCTATCAGTTGAGTTTTGAGCGTGGTATTGATGCGGTCAGTGCGGTGTTAATGGCGGATGAGTTGACCAGCACCTATGCGCTTGACACATCGGTAAACGGATTGTCTGAAACTGTTTATTCACAACCCACCCGTCGGTTTTATACTGATTATGCAACCCAAACAGCTGAGCCGCCTTATGCCTCTGAAATGAATGTCACGATGTGTCCACCTGATCACTATGGCGGCACGGAAATGAATCAGGTGGTGTTTGACCGGGAAAGTGACTATGATTCGGCACAAGGTGCTGTGGGTGGCATGACACAAATAAAAAACAGCTTGTGTGGTAGTGTTTCCGTCCAGAAAATGGTGCTTCCTGATACAAACCCTCCTGAAGCTGAAATTACCCAATCACAAAACCAACAACTTCAAGCAAGTGTAACCGGTGGCACGGAAAATGGTTTTGTTCTTTCCAGGTTTCTCAATACCCGACCATTGGTGGCAACAGATATAAATTCAGGTATAACAGTGCATATTCTGGGCCTACCTGTGATTGGCGTGAGTCTGGGCCGGTTTAGCAATTTTAATGCACAGCCCAATATTCTGGCGCAATACGGTTTTTCGCATGGCATTAAGTCCAAAGTGACGGTGGTGGCGTTATGAACAATTTTAAGCTTAAAACAATTACATTGAGCGTACTGATACTATTCATGACGCTGTCTTTCCAGGCAGCCGCTGTCTTTGTCAACCCCAAAGGTCAGGGTGAAGTGATACTGGTGCCTTATTACACTGTAAACAACAACTTAAATACATCCATCAACATCACCAACACCAAAGCCACACCCAAAGCCATCAAAATAACCCTGCGCGAAGGCCTGAACGGCTTACCGGTGCTGTCCTATAACGTTTATTTAGGTGGCTATGACACCTGGACTTTTGTTATGGGTGCCATCTCATCCAGTATTCCCGGTTATGAAGGGGAGCCTTCAGGCGGTCTGTTAAGTGGTGATCAATCTTGTGCGCCGTTATTTAATAAAGCCAAAACGGAATTCACCTTTGAAGACTTGGTGGATGGTCCGCAAACCACGCAACGCACCCGGGAAGGCTTTATTGAAATCATCGAAATGGGTGAGTTACAAGGGGATGCGGCTGAATCGGCTCAAGCCGTTAACGGCATGCCTGGCAATTGCCAATTCTTTGAAACCGCCTGGCAGGAAGGCGGTTTATGGCATGAAGCCTCGGGTGGAAACAGTCAACAGGATCTCGCTCCGGCCAGTGGTGGTCTAATGGCTGAAGTGGACATCATCCAAGTTGGTGAGGGCGCTAACTATTCCATTCCGGTGGTGGCTCTCGCGGACTTTTTTGCAGATGATGCCGTTATTCATGCTGCACCGACTGATACCAGTTTATCCCTGGATGCCGCCGCGCCCCAAGCAACCGTGCTCAGTGATGCTAAAGCCTATCAGCTAAGCTTTGAACGGGGCATTGATGCAGTGAGTGCGGTGTTGATGGCGGATGAGGTAACAAGCACTTATTCATTTGAATGGACTGTGAATGCTATTTCAGAAACGGTCTATACACAACCCACTCGGCGGTTTTATTTGGGTGAAAACAATCAAACTATTGATCCACCTTATGCTGAGTTCACTTATTGCGATAGTAAGGTTGACTACCGTATGTCTCGAGTGAAAGTACTGGGCTTTGATCGAGATGGTGGTGCTAGTTTTTATATAGGAAGTCCTGGCTATACCCCGCCTCGTTGTTATGGTGTGATGGGGTATTATGGCAGTGTTTGGGTTCAGTCACATTTGCGAGGATCTTACAGTGGTATGTCGATTGTTTCAGGTTCGCAAAATTCTGGTGGTCTTCAAATAAATGATAATGGTGAATTGAGAAGTGGTTATATTAGAACAAGATTTGATGGCGTACGTCCAATTTCAGCAACAGATACTGAAACAGGTCAGACAGTACATGTCATGGGTTTGCCTGTAATTGGTGTTACTTTAATGCGCTTTACCAATACGAATGCTCAGCCCGGAATAATGGCGCAGTATGGTATGGCTTATCCTTTAAAAGTTAAAAAGCGGATCATTGTGCCCTGATTTATTAATTGTCAGGTCAGTGGTTTTTAACATTAATTGAATAAAGGCCTGATAAAGTGGTGCCCAAATCGGTGGTTTTACAGTGATGCATATATTATGATGTTTCACCTTTAATCTGGGTAATCAATAATGCGGTACCTTTTATGGCTTTTATTGTCTTTGAGTCTTGTGGCTTGTCAAAATGATGAGCCGGTTTCTAAACAGCAAGATAAAAATCAATCAACTCAAGAAGCCCAGCAACAATCTTCTTCAACAAAACAGCAACAGCAGACCAAACACAATCAATCACTGGCAGCCTTGTACCGCCAAAGCGCTCAAAATTTGCTGCGGGCCAGACCCACTTATGCCACGGTTTTGGGTGTGGATGAGAGCCTGGCGGGTGAGGGATTTCAGTCGAAATTAGGTGATTACAGCCCGGCAGCTGAGAAGCAATTACGTCAGCGGTTCCGTGCTTTGAATAAAGACATTGAAGGCCAGAAAGCGGACGCAGGGCAGGCGACTGAGAATAAAGCGGTGATGATTCACCTGAACCGATATTATGCCGGTGCGGCTGATTTTTCAATCGGCTATATTGATCCGTGGATGGGCTTGTCGCCGTTTATTGTGAACCAGATTAACGGACCGCTGATCGATGTGCCCAATCAAATCGTCACCAATCAACCACTTAAATCAGAAAGCGATGTATTGGCCTATATCAACCGTTTGGTGGCATTTGACGGCTTGGTACAGTCGGTGGTGGCGAAACTGGATGCCGATGTGCAGAAAAACTGGATAGCACCGAAAGTCATTGTGAACAAGTCGATTAAAGGATTGGAACGTTTTGTCGAACCACCGGTGAAGGAACACCCCTTATATGTGCGTCTGGACAAAGAATTACCCCAAATAATGGGTTTAACAGTTGAGCGTCGCAATGATCTTTTGGCACAAGCTGAGCAAGCCATTGAGCAAAATGTCTATGGTTCTTATCGCCTCATGATTCATTTGCAGCAGCAGTTATTAACAAAAGCCCGGTCGGAAGCCGGTATTTGGGCACAACCCAATGGTGCGGCTTATTACCGCGAAGCGGTTAAATCCCTGGGCGATACCGATTTAACACCGGCCGCGATTCATCAGTTGGGCTTAGATGAAGTTGAGCGCATCAATACCGAATTGGATGCTTTATTGAAATCGCAGGGTTATGATCAAGGCTCGGTGGCTGAGCGAATTATCGCGATTAATAATAATCCGGATTATCTTTATCAGGACAGTGACGATGGCCGGTTGAATGTGATCGCCGATTTGAACCGTTATATTGATGAATTTACCCCGAAACTGGCAGATGTATTTAATCAAACGCCGCCTTATGGTATCGAGGTACGACCCTTTCCGAAGTCCAGGGAGGCTTCGGCGCCCGGCGGTATGTATTCATCGCCAAGCATTGATGGCAGTCAGCCGGGTATTTACTGGATTAACTTGCGTGATATGAAGGCGATTCCGACCTTTGAAATGAAAACCCTGACTTACCATGAAGCCAATCCCGGACATCATTGGCAGATTGCCACCAATCTGGCCCAGGATGACTTGCCACTGTTGCGGCGCATCGCGTCGTTTAATGCTTACAGTGAGGGCTGGGCCTTGTATTCAGAATTACTGGCCAAGGAAATGGGTCAATATGACGGCGATCCGATGAGCGATGTGGGGCGTTTAAAAGCCGAGTTATTTCGTGCTGTGCGTCTGGTGGTGGACACCGGCTTGCACCACAAGAAATGGAGTCGGCAAGAGGCCATCGATTACATGAAAAATGTTGGCGCGGTGGTTGAATCCGATGCTGTGGCAGAAGTGGAGCGCTATATGGTCTGGCCTGGTCAGGCGCTGGGCTATAAACTTGGTATGATTGAAATTTTACAGCTTCGAGCAAAGGCCCAAAAACAATTAGGTGAACAGTTCTCGATAAAAGATTTTCATGATTGGGTGTTAATGGGTGGTGCGGTTCCGATGTCTATACTGGCACAACGGGTCAATCAAGCCATCAATAAATAACCAAACAAAAGTTAAATTTTTTCATCGCTGTTCGGGTTATTTTTGAGGTGTTCAGGCACCGGATCTACGCCGCCCTCGGATAAGGGGTGGCAACGACCAAGGCGTTTAAAGCCCAGCCACATACCCCGAAAAACACCAAATCGGCGCACCGCAATAATCATGTATTCGGAACAACTGGGGTAAAAACGACAGCGGTTACCCAAAAAAGGGCTGATCAGTAATTGATAGCCTTTTAAAAGTTGGATGAATAGTGATCTTATCATTAAAAATGGTTGTTCTTTGCGGCGGTTTCAGGTATAAAGTTCGGCTTAATTATTTCATGTCTCGATGCATGTAATGCCCCGGATATTGAAAACAGCGTTGAAAACCATATTTTAGCACGCCTGTTACAGACCGTGTCTTTTGAAGGAGAAAATTATGGCTGAAAGAAGTATCAATGATTTGCCTGAAGGTTATACCCCCAAATTAGATTTACCCGATGGTTATGTGCCCAGCGAAAAAGAAGAATACATGTGTGATAAACACATTGAGTACTTCCGACGCCGCATTGAGCAGTGGAAAGAAGAATTGATAAAAGAGTCCAATGAAACCATTGCCAATTTGCGGGCGGAAGCACGGGATGTGAGCGATGAAGCGGAGCGGGCTTCACGGGAAACTGAAAACACCTTTGAACTGCGTACCCGTGATCGATACCGTAAATTATTGAAGAAAGTCAATAAAGCCCTGGACCGCATTCAATCCGGTGATTATGGTTATTGTGAAGAAACCGATGAAGAAATTGGTTTGCCCCGTTTAATTGCCCGACCCATTGCGACTTTATGTATTGATGCCCAGGAACGTTGGGAGTTGAAACAAAAAATAACCCGCGAAGGATAATATATGGAGACAGCCCCACAAGAAGCCCAAATTGAAGATTTCAAACAGCGTGTGGATGCGTTGAGGAGGTATCTTTGACTATGACGGTAAGCAAGAACGCTTAGAGGAAGTCGATTTAGAACTGGAAAATCCGAATGTCTGGAATGACCAGGAGAAAGCCGAAAGTCTGTCCAAGGAGCGGGCCCGGTTAGACCATGTGGTCTCCACGCTGAATGATTTAGACACCGCTTTGATGGATGTTGAAGCTTTTTTGGAACTGGTGGATGAGGAAGAAGACACCGACAGTTTCTCAGAAGTGGTTGCGATGTTGTCTGATATCCAGCACAAGGTGGAACGCATGGAATTCCAGAAAATGTTCTCAGGCGAGATGGATCCGAATAACGCCTTTGTGGACATTCAAGCTGGTTCCGGAGGCACCGAAGCCCAGGACTGGGCCAATATGGTGCTGCGCATGTATTTACGCTGGATTGAGTCCCGTGGCTGGAAAGCTGAACTGATGGAAGTGTCAGCCGGTGATGTGGCGGGCATAAAATCAGCCACCATACGGGTGGAGGGTGATTATGCTTACGGTTGGCTGCGCAGCGAAACCGGGGTCCACCGATTGGTGCGCAAGTCACCGTTTGATTCAAACAATAAACGCCACACCAGTTTTGCCGCGGTGTTTGTTTCGCCTGAAATCGATGATAACTTTGAAATTGACATTAATCCTGCGGATTTACGCATCGATGTGTATCGATCCTCCGGTGCCGGTGGTCAGCACGTTAACAAAACCGAATCCGCGGTACGCATAACCCACCTGCCAACCAATACCGTGGTACAGTGTCAAAACGGACGATCCCAGCACCAAAACAAAGCCGCGGCCATGCAGCAATTAAAGTCACGGCTGTATGAGCTGGAAATGCAAAAGCGAAGTGAAGAATCCCAATCGGTGGAAGATGATAAATCGGACATTGGTTGGGGCAGCCAAATCCGCTCTTATGTATTGGATCAATCGCGCATCAAAGATTTACGTACCGGGGTGGAAAACACCAATACCCAGGCTGTTTTGGATGGTGATTTAGATAAATTTATCGAAGCCAGTTTAAAGCAAGGTGTTTAAAGAGATAATTCAATGAGTGAAGAAAATAAGTTAATCGCAGAACGTCGTCAAAAATTACAGCAGATTCGTGATAATCAGACGGTGGCGTTTCCGAACCAATTTCGGCGCAGTCATGTGGCGGCCAAGTTACACACCTTGTATGATCAATACGACAAGGACACATTGGCTGAAAAAGACATTCCGGTCAAAGTTATCGGCCGGATGATGAGCCAGCGCTTATTCGGCAAAGGTGGCTTTGCGGTGTTGCGGGATGTGTCCGGTGATATTCAGTTGTTTGTGCAACTGAATGCGGTGGGTGAAGAGACCTTTGAAGCCTTTAAAGGCTGGGACATTGGTGACATCATTGCCGGTGAGGGTGTGCTATTCAAAACCAAGACTGGTGAACTCAGTGTTAAAGTTAAGCGCTTGTATTTAATCACCAAATCACTGAGACCGTTACCTGAAAAATTTCACGGTCTGTCCGATCAGGAAACCCGTTACCGCCAACGCTATGTGGATCTCATCGTTAATGCCGATTCGGCGGCGGTGTTCAGAACCCGTTCAAAATTAATTTCTGAAATGCGGCGTTTTATGGAGGCGCGGGATTTTTTAGAAGTAGAAACACCGATGATGCATGTGATTCCCGGTGGTGCGACGGCCAAACCATTCACCACTCACCACAATGCCCTGGATCTGGAATTGTATTTGCGGGTGGCACCTGAATTGTTCCTCAAACGATTGGTGGTCGGTGGCTTTGAGAAAGTGTTTGAAATTAACCGAAATTTCAGAAATGAAGGGGTGTCCACCAAGCACAACCCGGAATTTACCATGATGGAGTTTTACTGGGCTTACAGTGATTACAATGAGCTCATGGATTTCACTGAAGAATTGTTCAGATACCTTGCCGAGCAGGTGTTAGGCACTTCACTAATCAGTTATCAAGGCCGGGAAATTGATTTTGGGCAGCCCTTTGCCCGTGAAACGATGTTGAATTTGGTGGTTAAACACAGCCCCGATTTAACCCTCGAAAAGTGCAATAATTTGTCACTTTTGCAAGAATACTTTGCACAACAGGGTATTGGCCATGACAAAAAGGCCTCAAAAGGCCACCTAATTGCCGAATTGTTCGATATTTATGTGGAAGACAAGCTGATTCAACCCACATTTGTGACACAATATCCCATAGAGATATCGCCATTATCGCGTCGCTCTGATGACAACCCCGAGTTCACTGACCGTTTTGAATTGTTTATCAGTGGGCATGAAATTGCCAACGGCTTTTCAGAACTCAACGACCCGGAAGATCAGGCTGAACGGTTTAGACAACAAGTGGCCGAATTAGAGGCCGGTGATGATGAAGCCATGCATTTTGATCAGGATTATGTCAGAGCGCTGGAATACGGTATGCCACCCACTGCCGGTGAAGGCATTGGGATTGATCGATTGGTGATGTTGTTCACAGATTCAGCTTCCATACGTGATGTATTGTTGTTCCCGTATATGAAGCCTGAGTAGTTTTAACATGAACCATGACCGGTAAAGGCATGGAATAAAAGAGGTTTTTATGGGTAATCGACAAGATGTGAGATACGCCAGAAAAAAAATGGACGCTTCCTGCCTGTTGCTATTTAATGGCCATGCTTATGTAACCCGTGTGATAAATATTTCGGCCACCGGTATTTTAGTGCAATTGGTTGAAGATGAAGTCGTAAAAAACCTTAATCTGGAATCCATTTGTATATTGGAAATCGTGGTCAACGAATCCTTAAACATTCATGTGTCTTCTAAAGTCACCCGTATTGAAGGTAATCAAATCGGCTTACATTTTATCGCCATTCCCGAAGATAAACAGGCTGAATTATGGAAGCTGTTGGGCGAATATGTGCATGAAGTTGAACCGATTGATTATTAATTTCCCGTTACGACATTAAATTTTGTCTTTATACCTTGGTTTTGCCCTTGCCTCCCTCATTTTGGCTTTGACGCCGGGACCGGATATGCTGATGGTGATGGCACTGGCCGCCAAAGAGGGTATAAGACCTGCCCTGTTATTTATCACCGGTTTGGTCACCGGTGTCTGGTTTCACACTTTATTGCTGTTGTTAGGTATTTCCGCACTGATTATGACTGTACCCGGTGCATTACGTTTAATGGCAACTTTTGGGATGCTGTATCTGTTGTATTTAGCTGTGATAACCTTTAAAGAACGGCATCAGTCTGTTCAACACGTTGATTCGGTAAAAGCCAACCCCAATGGTGGTGGTTCGCGGTTTTGGCGTGGTGTGATTATGAACATCAGCAACCCCAAGGTTTTGTTGTTTTTTCTGGCTTTTTTCCCACAATTTGCACAATTAAATGAAGCCGGTTATCAGGCACGTATAGTCTTATTGGCGGTTATTTTTATTGTCTGTAGTTTCCTGGCATTTGCTGTGATTGCCTGGCTGACATCGGCTATTGGTCAAAAACACATGACCAATCCGCGCTATAAAACCCTCATGGATTGGTTCAGTATCGGGGTTTTTGTGATTCTGGCACTGTGGATGTTGTTTAGTCTTGTGCTGTGAGTTGGCCGGTCTGAATTGACCACAATGCTTGATAGCGGCCTTTTTGTGCCAACAGTTGTTCGTGCCGACCCGATTCAATCACGCGGCCTTGATCCAGTACATAAATACAATCGGCATTCACCACTGTGGACAAGCGGTGGGCAATCACAATCACGGTGCGGTTGTGGCCGATGGTGAGCAACGATTTTTGAATGGCGGCTTCAGTTTCGTTATCCACGGCGGAAGTGGCTTCGTCTAAAATCAGGATGGCGGGATTTTTTAACAGCGCCCGGGCCAGGGCGATGCGTTGGATTTGCCCGCCGGACAGTTTGGTGCCTTGCTCGCCCACCAAGGTGTCATAGCCGTCCTTTAAACCAATGATAAAATCATCAGCTTCGGCTTGAGCGGCGGCACGATACACGGCGTTTTTATCAGCGTCCGGGTTACCGTAATGAATATTGGCGAAGATGGTGTCGTTAAATAAAAAAGTGGTCTGAGAAACCAGACCGATTTGACTGCGTAAACTGTTGAGGTGAATCTGTTCTATCGGCAGATTATCTAATTGCAATGTTCCCTTGTCTGCATGGTAATACCGCATCAACAGTTTAATCAGGGTGCTTTTACCGGAACCGGTTTGCCCCACCAGGGCGACGGTTTGTCCCGCTTGAATGTGTATATTGATGGACTTCACAGCCGGCTTTGTCTGGTTTGGATAGGTGAATTGGACCTTATTAAACTGAATCTCACCGTTTAATTGAACACGTTTGTCATGGTCTGAAGATCGAATCTTAATCGGCTGATTGAGCAAATTGAGGATACGCCGGGCCGAAGCCATTCCCCGTTCATATAAATCCATGGTTACCGCCAGGTTTTTAAACGGCCACAATAAGCGCTGGGTTAAAAAGACCAGAACACCATATGCACCCACCGCTAAATCACCGTTTAAAGTATCCAGGCCCCCGATAACAAAAGTCGCCAGAAAGCCCATTAGGATGGCCATTCGAATCACCGGCGTAAATGCGGCGCTGACTTTAATGGCGGCCTGGTTGGCAACCACATACTGATGACTGATGTCACTGATACGTTGTCGCTCATGCTGTTCTTTGGTGTAACTTTTGATGGTGGCGATACCGGTGATGTTGGTGTTGATGGCTGCGGCCAGTTTACCGGCCATGGAACGGACCCGGGTGTATAAGGGCTCGGCTTTACGTTTAAAATAAAAAGCACCAAAGATGATTAAAGGGATGGGTGTAAAAGCGAGTAAGGCTAATTTGGGCGATAAAATAAAAAACACCGCACCCACTGCCACCACCGAGGTCAGTACCTGCAAAATATCATTGGCACCCACATCCAAAAAGCGTTCCAGCTGATTCACATCATCGTTCAAAATGGCGGTTAAACGACCGCTGGACTGGTCTTCAAAAAAAGCCATGTCCATATTCTGCATATGGCTATAACTGTCAACCCGAAACCGGTGTTGAATCTTCTGCGCCAGTTCACGCCAGTTTTTTAAATACAAAAATTGGAACAAAGATTCACCCAGCCAAATCAGAAAAGTGAGTAAGCCCAGTAAAAACAACTGATTTTTGGGTTCCACAACGCCCAATTGCGCCACAAAAGAGTCCTCTTGCTGAATCACCACATCAATGGCAATACCAATCAAAATTTCCGGGGCAATATCGAATAATTTATTGACCACCGAACAGGTAGAGGCCCAGATGGCCTGGCGTTTAAAACCCTTGGCGTAGGATAAAACTTTAAATAGAGTCATGGTTTATCAAGATGTATGTGTAAGTCGCTTAAAAGTTTTTCAGACGCAGCGTTTCAATGTCATGGCCCTGATTAAACTGAACTTCTATAACCACCCCGCCGTGATGCTTAATGTGACCGCTGTGGCGCCGGGCGCTGGCATCTGAAAACTCAAAATTAAAAACGCGATAAACAGCCATTCGACCCAGTCGTGGTTTTAATTTTATGTTTTTTTGTACCACCGAATCATCCAAAAAAGCCCAGCCACGTTCACGAGTCAGCTGCTTACCCATGCGGCGAACTTCTTCTATGGCCTTGGTTTGGTTGTACCAGTAGGCTGCAATAAAGCCCAGAATAATCAGCAGGGTTAATTCAAACATTCTTTAGCGTATTTCTTGGTTGATTATAAACAAGTGATTGTAAGTTGTCTGAACTGTAAAAGAAACCTGATTGTTTAGTGCTGAGCCGATCTTTTATTAATGGGCGGAGCGCATCTTAAAAAAAATCTGATGGAACGGCTTATTCTCAAAGCCGCTGGACGCCAGGACAGAGGGCTGATGACGGAGGACAGGTGGCAGTCATTGCGGTACAATGGATTTACATCAGCCCCTTTTTTCTCGGTGTGCTTTGTGGTTTTAGCGTTTTTGTCTAAATAAGGCCTGTCAAGCAACCATGAACAGTCCTGAAACCTCAGTAAGTTTAATAAGCGTTTAGATTGCCACATTGTTTGATATTTAAAAAGGCTGCTGGGCATGGTTTTTAATGTCATAAAGCGTTACAATACCCTATGGAACATTCCATATCCCTTTAAAAAGCCGGCCATTCGAGTCGGCTTTTTAGTCAAAAAAATAATCTTTTTTGACCCACTGTTTATCCCGAAATTAAACCTCGGGATGTTCATACAGTGATAATAATTATAAGAACAATATGTAAGGAAAAACAATTATGAATTATAACGATATAAAAACCATTGATAAATGTACCATTGCCGCGCGCGGTGGTATGACTTTATTGTCCCAAGAGGAAATTAACCGCATGATGGAAGTGGGCCAGGGCGGTGTCCATGAACTGTTTCGAAAATGTTGCCTGGCGGTGTTAAACCACGATGCCAGTGATGACGATGCCATGGCAGTGCTCAATCGCTATCCGGATTTTAATGTGAAACTGATTCCGCGTGAGCGCGGGATTCATTTGCAGTTTATCAATGCGCCGGCGCAGGCTTTTGTTGACGGCAAAATGATATCCGGTATCCGTGATTCAATTTTTGCGGTGTTGCGTGACATTGTGTTTCAAAGCGCCCAAAAAGAAGTCAGCAGTTTTGATTTACAGCAGCCTTTTGACATCACCAATTACGTATTTGAAATTCTGCGCCGCGCCGAAGTCCATCAATATGGTCTGGAACCGAATTTAGTGGTGTGCTGGGGCGGGCATTCGATTAATCGGGTGGAATACCAATACACCAAAGATGTGGGTTATCAGATTGGACTGCGTGGCGGACATATCTGTACCGGTTGTGGTACCGGTGCCATGAAAGGCCCGATGAAAGGAGCCAGCGTTGGCCATGCCAAACAACGGATAGACAATGGCCGTTATGTGGGCTTAACGGAACCCAGTATTATTGCCGCCGAAGCACCGAACCCGATTGTCAATAACCTGGTGATTATGCCGGACATCGAAAAGCGTTTAGAAGCTTTTGTGCGTCTGGGACACGGTATTATTGTGTTTCCAGGCGGTGTCGGTACCGCTGAAGAAATTCTCTATTTAATCGGTATACTGTCTGATAAACGCAATCAGGGTATTCCGTTTCCTTTCATTATGACCGGCCCCAAAGAATCGGCCGATTATTTTTATCAGATTGATGAATTTATTCGTTTTGCCCTGGGTGACGAGGTGGCCGATTTATATGAAATCATCATTGATGATGCCGAACAGGTGGCGGTAAAAATGATGGCCGGTCTGTCAGCGGTTAAATTACACCGCAGCCGAAATCGCATCAGTTATTACTTTAACTGGGCTTTGCATATTGATGAAAAACTACAGTTTCCCTTTATCCCGACTCACGAGAACATGGCGGCATTGAAACTGTACCGTGATCGCCCTTTGGGTGAACTGGCGGCATCCTTGCGGGCGGCTTTTTCAGGTATTGTGGCCGGGAATGTGAAAGAGTTTGGTCGTCAACAGGTTATGGAACACGGAGTTTATCAAATCCATGGTGAAAAGGATCTGATGGATAAATTAGACAGTTTATTAAAAGCCTTTATCGAACAAAAGCGTATGAAGTTACCGGGCAGTGACTATGTGCCGGTGTTTGAAGTCGTTAAAGAGGCTTAATTTCACACCAAGGTTCTAAGTTTTCATCAATCACCACGCGCCATAGCTGCCCGGAAGCCGGTGGCGTGTGGTTGATTTGATTGTCTGTGTCCGCTGATCCGGTATAGATATCAACGGTTTGACTGTGAACCTTATTCAGCGCCAGGACTTGTTGTTCAAAATCAAGACCGACTGATTGCCAACTGGTTTGGTTTGTTTCAATCCGTTGTTCTGCATTGAACACAGCAAGCTGTGGAATTGACCATTCGCCCAGGGCAGTAAAACCATCACTGTCGAGACAAAACGCACTGTTGACCGACAAATTGCCCTGGTCAATTTGCCAGCTTTCAAAGGCTTGTAACCAGGGATTAAGGTATTCTAATGCCAAACCACCGGCTTCGATATTACCCTGTAATTGCACAGGATTAAGGGACCCATAGGCGTTTATGTTTAAAACCTGACTGAATGGCGCTGTGAGTTGAAACTCAGTGTCCAGCGATTGTTGTTGCTGTTCAGTGTGGATAGTGAAATGTTTTAAACGGGCTTTAACGGCCGGCCGCTTATCCTGCAGCGTTAGCTGCCAATTGTTCAATTGTATCGAATTAAACTGCAGCTGCCATTCATTATGTGATTTTTCCGGCGACTTGAACTGCTCGTTTAAATTTATGGGGTCTGTGTGAACCGTTAATTCACCGGCCGGACTGGAGATAAAACCCACATTCACCTGATACGAATTAAAATCAATTGTTAAGTTTTTTGCATTTAGTGTGGTTTGTTGCGCGTTGTATGGCGGGAAGTTAAATTGATGAATATTGAACACTGCCTTTGCCATTTGAATAACCGGTAACTGATTGGCTGACCATTTGAGTGTACCGGATGCCGTAAGCTGTCCGTCCAATTCAATCGTGTCCCGCAGCCATTGCGAAATGTGTTTTAAGGGCCAATTTTTGATTTCCCAGCTAAATCCTTCATCAGTGTTATTTTGCCTCAATACAAAATCACCCCCGCGCCCGGTTTCGAAGCGCAGTAATGCATTTTGATTTGATAACCGGTTCGTTGTCATTAAATCGGCTGAATTTAATTGCAGGTCTATGTGATTTAACTGCAGTTGTTGGTCATTTTTTTGTAAGGTCACTGAACTGTTGACCACTTCAATCTTCCCCGGCTTTATTTGCCACAGAGTGTCAGCGGCTGGTGCATCCGAAAAAGGACTGATAAGCCGGTTGTTATGGTCGAAAGTTAGGTGCAATTCAGCTTCTTTTAAAAACAGATTGTCGATGTAAATCTGTCGATTAAGCAATGGCCACAGCTGCCAATCGATGTCGATTTTTTTAGCTTCAAGAATTTTGTCACCTGTCAGATCTTCAACTGTGGCATTTTTCAAATGAACATTTAAAGTCAGCGGGTTAATCCACAGGCGTACGTAATTGATGCGTAAGTTGTTTTGTTTCAGTTGTGTGTTGACGGGTGCTTTTAAAAAAGCGGGCAGCAGCCACAGCAAAGTTATCACATACAACAGCAGAATCGCCATAAAAACCGAGATCACAATTTTGCGGCGCTTTGTCAACCGACGGTTCATGGTGGTGTGCTGTATTGTTGTAGATTCTGCTGTAGGTTCTGTTTGATTTCCCGGCGTAATTCCGGTGGTGCAATAATTTCTGCAGCGACACCCAGCTGCAGGACATCAGAAATCAGCTCAGCACTGTGGTGGTAGGGTATCTCAATCACCACAGACTTGTCATCTCGATGAATGGTTTTTTGTCCTGAATGCCAAATTTGGTTTTCAACCCAGGGTGCCTGAGTTAAATTGATACGAATTCTGGCTTGGTTTTTGGCATCGCCGGCAAACAAACCATAACTGTTGGCGTAATGCGCGCGCAATTTTTGCTTATCAAGCATAAATGCCTTTTCAGGGTCAACAGCCGCTTGTTCGATTAATTCCAGCGCGAATAAGCGCAAGTCATTGACGCGGTGACACCAGGCATCTAAATACCAGTTATTTTTATAGTAGCTTAAATGTTGCGGTGAGACCAGCCGTTCAGAATGTTGAGCTTGTCGGCTGCGGTAACTGAGCTGTATTTTTTTGTTTTTTTGTAAAGCGGTCAGTACAGTCAGAAAAACGGCCGGGTGGGGCTTTCTCACCAGGGTTGGGATAAATTGAACCAGTTTTTGGTTGGTGATGCCTTGTTCTGCCAAAAGCCTGCTGATTGAATCGATGATGCGGGCAATGGGTGCAGAGAGCTTATCGCCCTGTAATTTATTGAGGATATCAGCCGCCATCAGCAAACCCTGGGCTTCTTCTGCGGTAAAACGCATGCCGGGCAGGGCGAAGTTAGCTTGCTTATCATAATAATACCGGTGTTCGTCATCCTGTAAAATCGGCGCCTGGTAATGGTTTTTCAATTCATTGATGCGCCGATAAACGGTGGCTTTGGAACAATTGAGTCGCTCCATCAGTTGCTCAACCGTAATCGGCGCGCGTCTGTCTCGCAGAATCTGATCCAATTGTTCCAGGCGTTTCATGGTCAGTGCTGTAACTCAGGCAGATCTTTATACAAGTTCAAGGCTTCTGGATTGGCCAGTGCATCGGTGTTGGCCACTTGTTGACCGTGAATCACATCGCGTACCGCCAGTTCCACCATTTTACCGCTGATGGTTTTGGGAATATCGGTGACGGCAATGATTTTCGCCGGCACATGGCGTGGCGTTGTGTTTTGGCGGATGGTGTTTTTAATTTTTTTTATCAACGCATCATCCAGTTGGTAACCGTCCTGCATCACCACAAATAAAATCACCCGGGTATCATCCCCCCATTCCTGGCCGACCACGATACTTTCTAAGACTTCGGGGTGTTTTTCCACCTGACGATAAATTTCCGCGGTACCGATACGGACACCACCGGGGTTGAGGGTGGTGTCAGAGCGGCCGTAAATAATCATGCCGCCCTGTGGGGTGATTTCAGCACGGTCCGAATGACACCAGACATCAGGATATTTGTCGAAATAGGCCGATTTATAACGACTGTTTTCCGGATCATTCCAAAAATATACCGGCATCGCAGGGAAGGCTTGATCACAGGCCAACTCACCGGGCTCACCGATTAAGCTGTTTTTATTTTCGTCCAAAACTTTGACCGACAAACCCAAACCGAGGCATTGTAATTGGCCGCGATACACCGGTAAGTCACTGCAACCTAAGGCAAAACAGGAACAAATATCGGTGCCACCTGAAATCGAGGACAGGCAAACATCTGGTTTAATATCACGATAAACAAAATCAAAATTTTCCGGCAACAAAGGTGAGCCGGTGGAAAAAATGGTTTCTAAAGATGCTAAGTCATGGCTCTCACGGGGTTTTAAACCGGTTTTTTCCACCGCTGAAATCCATTTGGCGGAGGTGCCGTAATGGGTGATTTTTTCTTGATCAATCAGATTAAATAAGCGATTGCCATCAGGATAAAACGGCGAGCCGTCATATAACACCACAGTGGCACCGGTGGCCAGGCCTGACACCAGCCAGTTCCACATCATCCAGCCACAGGTGGTGAAATAAAATAAAGATTTACCGCTGGTGATGTTGCTGTGGATTTGCAGTTCTTTGAGGTGTTGTAACAGAATACCACCGGTTCGGTGAACAATGCATTTGGGCTTGCCGGTGGTGCCCGATGAATAAAGAATATACAGCGGATGATCAAAAGGCACCGGTGTAAATTCTACCGCGACTGAATCATCAGTATCTGCTAACCAATCGCTTAAATACACACCATTATCCGGTAGTGTCTCATCGCTTTGCTCGGCAAAATCAACCACCACGATGTGCTCAATACTGTCGATTTGTTGACTGATGTGTTTGACTTTCTCCAGACAGTCATGGGTTTTGCCATTGTAGTAATAGGCATTGGCACAAAACATCACTTTGGGTTCTATTTGGCCAAAGCGATCGACCACACCATTAATACCAAAATCCGGAGATGTGGAAGACCATACTGCCCCCAGGGAAGTGGCAGCCAGCATGGACATCACGGTTTCAGGTATGTTGGGCATAAAACCCACCACCCGATCACCTTTTTTAACACCGCATTGCTTCAGTTTTTGTTGAAAGCGGCTGACGTGGTGATGTAGTTGGCAGTAGCTGTATTGGGTGTTTTGATTGTTCTCGTCGGTAAAACTGATGGCGATATCGTCATTCTTTTTACGCAATAGGTTTTCGGCAAAGTTTAAGGTCATGCCGTTAAACCATTGTGCCTCAATCATATGACCGTTATCAATCAGATCATGATTGGCATCTTGATGATAAATCACTTCACAAAATTCAATTACATCGCGCCAGAAAGAAGCTCTGTTTTCAATTGAATACCGGTGCAGTTGGGAATAAGTCTTGAGCGAAAGACCATGTGTTTTATTAACATAGTCCGTAAATTGACTTAATTGGCTGTTTTGGATATTTTCAGGCTTGGGTTGCCAGATGGGTCGTTCAGTCATAGGTACCTAATTCGCGCAATGTTAAAAAATTAATTTTAACAAGAATCGACGCTGAATTAAGCTTTATTGTTGCTATCGGACATAAAAAACGGCGAAACAGAAACTGTTTCGCCGTTGCGGACATCCCCCTTTCAATACGACAAGTTAAGCAATTGCTCCAGTTGTTGATTTGTGGTTTCTATGGTGCCCGGTGCGGCACACTCAAAACCATCTTTAAATAAGAATTGATACAGCAAATCACTGTCTTGCGCTTGGTTATTGTTGGGATTGACATCTGTTTCACCCATGGGTAATTCAATGTTGCTTGCGGCATCGATAAAGTCATATAACTCACCTTGAACATCAGCGACAAAGGTAAACAGCATCGATTCATTGCTATTAAGATCAATCAACTCGTCCAGGTCACCCTGACCGGTGGCACGTTGACATGCCTGACCATTTTGATCAACGCAATCCCACTGCCAGCCGTTGGCGGAAATGTTTGTCGGTAACACAGTGGTTACCCGTGCGCCTTGAATATCGGTATTACCTTCATTACTGACTGTCAGATAATAACTGACGGGTTGTTGCGGCAGGCTACCATCGATACAGTTGGTAATAAACACTGACAGATCAGGCTGTGCATCATCGTCCTCATTTATCACATCAATTGAATTGATGGCTACGCCGTTATAATTGCTATCAGCTGAACTCAAGTTACTAAAGTCAATGGTGTAAGGTTGATCCTGGTCATAAACCTGATCATCGACACCTGTAACAGTGATTTCAACGGGTTGGTTCCAGTTGGCTGTGGTAAACGTCACTGAAGCGGGTGAGACTGTGCCTTCTGTGGTGTCACTGCTACTTAAATTGACAGTAACATCCGCTGATGGCGTCAGTGGCAGGGCGATGGTAAAGGTATCGCTCCCACCTGTTTCTGTGGTGACCAGATTATCGATTCCCTCAAACACAAGGGTATAGCCAGCACCGCTGTTGAGGGTGAATTGGCTGCTAGCGGGTTGTGACTCGTTGCCGGCAGCGTCTTTGGCCACGGCTTGTAACTGATGCAACCCATCGGTCAGTGGAGAATCGGGGGCACAGGACCAGTCGCCGTTGGCATTGGTTTGTGCCACACAAACCGGACCATTTTGATTCGTGACAGTGACCGTACTATTGGCTTCAGCCGTACCGCCAATAGTCGGCGAGGCATTGTTGATGGTGCTGCCATTAACCGGTGTATCAATCGTTGGTGCATCGGGTGCTTCCGTGTCCAGTCCATCCACTTCTGTGGTTGGACTCGATTCATTGCCCGCCACATCGGTTTGGGTGGCGCTGATATTATCACCATTCACAAGGCTTCCACTCAGATTACAAGACCAAGTGCCATCATTTTGAACGACGACACTACACGTGGCACCGCTTTCTGTAATAACCGTTACCGTGGCACCGGGTTCACCGGTTCCGGTGACAGGGGCACCATTGCTGGGTGCGATAATAATCGGTGCGCTTGGTGCTGTGGTATCGATACGCACGGTTTGTGCTGTCGAGGTGCCGGAGTCATTGCCGGCCACATCGGTGACCACGGTGGTGATGGCATAATCGCCATCGGCTAACGGGATTCCGGTGTAATCAAAAGTCCAGTTACCTGAACCATCGGCTGTGGTTGTGCCAACAGAAACACCACCAACAAATACTTCCACAGTGGCATCGGCTTCAGCCGTACCTGAAATTGTTAAGGTGTTATCGTTGGTGATAAAGTCATTACCACTGGCGCCGGTGTCATCGGAAATACCTGTAACAACAGCGTTCGCCGGAGGTGCGGTATCAATACCACTTGAGATAACAGTTGGTGCTGAAACATTGCCGGCTTCATCTGTCTGGGTGACGGTGATGTTATCACCATGAACGACACCGGGGC
>CAZLAW010000027.1:0-20750 GCA_964557625.1 uncultured Marinicella sp. | reverse complement strand
AAAGAAGAAGATTTTCCGTACGTGAAACGTATCGTTTCGGAAATTACCGAGTCCAACGGCTCCAGTTCCATGGCGTCTGTATGCGGTTCATCCTTATCGATGATGGATGCCGGTATTCCCTTAAAAGCACCGGTGGCCGGCATTGCCATGGGTCTGATTAAAGAAGGCGATGATTTTGCCGTACTGTCAGATATTTTGGGTGATGAAGACCACCTCGGTGATATGGATTTTAAGGTGGCCGGAACCGAAGATGCCATCACGGCTTTACAAATGGACATTAAGATTGAGGGCATTACTTCTGAAATCATGGAAATAGCTTTGCACCAGGCCACCGCCGGTCGGCAGTTTATTTTGGCTGAAATGAACAAAGTTATTTCGTCGCCTCGTGAAGAAATGTCGGCCTATGCGCCACGTTTAGAAACCATTCAGGTTAATCCGGATAAGATTCGCGATATCATTGGTAAAGGCGGCGCCACCATCCGTGCGCTAACAGAAGAAACCAATACCACCATCGATATTGATGATAACGGCACCGTGACCATCGCCTCCATCAATCAGGAAGACGGTGATTTAGCCAAGAAGCGTATTGAAGACTTAACCGCTGAAGTTGAAGTGGGCGCCATTTACGAAGGTAAAGTGGTTAAGATTATGGACTTCGGTGCATTCGTGAACTTGTTGCCCGGACAGGACGGTATGGTTCATATCTCTGAAATCTGTCACGAACGGGTCGGTAAAGTCACCGATAAAATGTCCGAAGGCGACATGGTTCGCGTTAAAGTTTTGGAAGTGGACAAACAAGGCCGTGTTCGGTTGTCAATGAAAGCTTTATTGGATAAACCTGAATAAATTCAGCCTTCCTTTAGCACAAAAATACCCGTCAATTGGCGGGTTTTTTTGTGCTTTTTCTTTTTTAGAAAGAAGAAAATAAATAAAACATAATAAATAGTCTTTGAATTGATTTACATTCTCTTAACATTTCGTTATATAAGCCTGACGATATTATATAGCAATGAAAAATTTGGAGAATTTATGAATCAAATATCTAAAGTAACGTTAACTATTATGTTAACCACTTTATCATGGGCTGCGATTAGCGCGAATAAACCAACAACGAAGCCAGAACGTGCCGTCACAATTGAGGCCCTGAGCCCAGATGGACAGTTATCTTCAGTGAACACCCCGTTTTTAGTGGATAGCCATGGCTTTGAAGCCAGTGAAGGTTTTAGTTTGGGGTTTTTAGGTGGTCAGGCCGGTTGGACCGTTTTTGCAAACAGCTCAGTAGAACCAACCATTGATAACAGCAACCCGGCTTCGGGCTCACAGCATTTCAGAATGGCCGAAGATACAAGTATATCCTGGGGTACTGATGTGGGTGGTATTAGCCCCGATTTAGGACCGCAACCGGCCGGTGTTGAAAACCGAGTCAATGCGGATTTTATGATTTCGAGCTTAGGCGGTTCTGATTATTATTTAATTGGTCAAGCCCCTTCTTTGGGATTAGCCACCTGGAATGTCAATTTTGATTGGAATGGCAATGTTTTTGTGGCCGATGATTTGGGTGGTGGTTTTGCCTATGAGGACACTGGCGTGGCGTGGCCCGTGAATAGCTATTTTAATTTTGAAGTGGTCACCAATCCGGGTGGTACAGCGGGTGTTGAGTATTATTTAGACGGTACTTTAATCTGGACACAAACCACGATGTTATCAGCGTCTGACAATGTGGAACAAGTGGTTTTTTATAATGATAATTTCCAATTTGGTTCAGGCGAAACGGCTGATATGGATAACTTGATGATTGATACATATGCGGCCGGTCAACCGCCAACGCCCGCCATGCCGGTACCGGGTTTAGGTACCTTTGGTTTAATCTTATTATCACTGGGACTGTTATGGACAGTCCGCCGTAAATTGGTGTTGTCGTAAATAAATAACGCAGCATAAAGCACAAAAAAAGCGTCTCAGGACGCTTTTTTTGTGCTTGTTGATTAATTGATTATCAGGTTTGTCCCATGGTTAACTTCCGTGCAAGACAGAACTGTCTATGTCAGCTATTGTATCTAAGCGTTTTAATCTTCCCAACCCAGACGTTTGGCTAACCGGCGCGCTTTTTTCCGGTATTTTCTGGCTTTTTTTGGGTCACCTGTTTTTTCATAAATGCGGGCGGCGGTTTGATACCAAATCACGGTCTCAGGGCGCTTTTTTGCGTAATTATCCAGTAAGGTTTCTGCGTGATTGAGTTCATCGGCCACTTCACTGTTGATTGACAGCCATTCTGCGTAGTTTAATTGGGCATCCGGATCACCGTGTTCAGCGGCCTGAACCAACCAATAATGCGCCGGATGTTCGGTGGGGTTAAGTTTTGGGTTGGTGGTAAAAATTTGTGATAAACGTCGTGCCGCTTGCGGGTGATTATTTTCAGCCGCTAAAATTAACCAGCGCAGTCCCTTGTCGCGATTTTGGTATCCCGCCACACCACTGAACAGGTTGTGCCCCAAATAATATTGGGCATTGAGATGACCCATTTGGGCGGCTTTAAACAAATGTTGATTGATGTTTGATTGACTTCTGTCCCAATCATCTAATGCAGGAATCGGACTGTTAACATTCATGGCCATGGCTAAATAATAGTGGGCATCGGGGTGACTGTCATCAGCCAGTTTCTTCAGTTCATCTATCCGTTTTTGATAGCCCTTTGCATAACGCGATTGATGGCCCATTTGATAGAGAATAACCTGATGCGCGGTGACCGGATAGGGATTGACGCCTGGTTTGAAGTTCACATCAAATTCAAAACCGCGAATGGCTTTTAAGGTGGCTTCATCAAACGTATCTTTTGGAAAGCTATCCACCACCACCGGGCGCCGTGTGGTGCCATCAGGATGCACTTCAAACCGAACTTTAACCCAGCCCTGTATCCCTTTTTTAAGGGCCGACTTTGGATAACGTGGCGCCTTTCTTTTGATGGGTGTTATGTCGTAATCAGAGGTGTTAGAATCATCTATTTGTTTATTTTGCTTTATTTTGGACGATTTATTCAGGGGCGGCGACCACAGGCGATTCACTGTTTCTGCACCATATTGTTGTTCTAATAGTTCACTTTGTTTTTGTGCTTCAATGAATTGCTGTTTAGACAAGTTGGCTTGGATTTTGGTCTGTAATGCTTGAAGTTTTTCGTCATCCGATGCCTTGGCCAGACTAGACCAGGCATAAGCTTGAACCGGATTTTTTTCCGTGCCCTGGCCTAAATAATACATCACCGCCAGATTATGTTGGGCTTCATGGTGGCCGAGTTTAGCTAAAGCCTGGTATTCTTTAAAAGCGGTTAAGTAGTCTTTTTTTTCATAAGCTTCAGTTGCATCTAAAAAGTCGGCAGCAGCCACAGCGCTCAACAGGATTAACATACAAACAAGGGTATTTTTCATGGTTTATTCCGAAAATATTATGATTTTATTATAGTCAGATACAACAAGGTGCCATTGATGAGGTTCACAATTTTATGCTTTCAGCACCATTATTGGGGTTTAATGATTTTCTGAACCCTTGATTGGTGGTGACGTTCACGAATCGACATTTTTTTGTGATTTTTTGTATGGCTAAATTCAGTATTTACTGTCACTTCATAATTCGGGTTGCGGGGATTGTGTTGATCAGCCAGGTAAATAACCCAATAATGGTCGTAGGGACTTTTGGTTTGTCTCACGTAAGCGACACCTAATTCGTTTTGTGCTTGGTAGAAATTATCATTCCCCAATAGTAAAAGCCGATGGGGCTTACTGTTTAATAGTTGCTCAAAAGCATTTTCGGGTCTCTTTTCGCCGGCAGCCAGTGCTTCAACCTGATTGCCGATAATGGGGTAGTTTTTACTTAGCGGGTATCCTTTATGGCGTAAATTTTGATTGGGAGTCAAGCGGCCAATATTATGCATAAGTACACTGTGTTCACTAAGCAAAAGGGCTTTTTGTTCAGCAATTTCGGTTAACTGTTGATTACAATTAATCTTAATCCTAGATTGTTTAGGGTGCTGGCGAATTAATTCAGCCAGCCGTTTCGCTTGCTGATTGTTGCCACAGATGGATTGGGCATGCAAAGAGTTATAAAAGAATAAGCTGAAAACAACAAGCAAACAGAGCACATATATCGTGTGTTTGTATGTTTGCTTGTCGTGTGTTTGCATCATTATTTTTTAAGCTTTTCAATAATGGGTCCGATAATTTCCATCGGCATCGGGAACACAATGGTGGAATTTTTCTCGTTGCCGATGTCACTGAGGGTTTGTAAATAACGTAATTGCATGGCGCCGGTGGATTCGGTCATTTCTTTGGCGGCTTCCACCAGTTTGGCGGCGGCTTGTTGTTCACCTTCGGCCAGAATCACTTTGGCGCGGCGTTGACGTTCCGCTTCAGCCTGTCGGGCAATGGCCCGAATCATGGATTCATCCAGATCCACGTGCTTGATTTCCACGTTGGCCACTTTAATGCCCCAGGCATTGGTTTGTTTGTCAAGGATTTCCTGAATATCGGCGTTCAGGGAGTCGCGCTCAGAAAGCATTTCATCCAATTCATGCTTACCCAGGACCGAACGTAAAGTGGTTTGGGCCAGTTGGCTGGTGGCGTCGTGGACTTTTTCCACCGCAATAATGGCTTTTTCAGGATCTAAAATACGGTAATAAATCACAGCGTTGACTTTAACCGAGACGTTGTCCAGAGAAATCACATCCTGGGTGGGTACGTCCATCACCACGGTGCGTAAATCGACCCGCACCAGTTGTTGGATAAAGGGAATCACCAGTATAAATCCGGGGCCTTTGACTTTGTCGAAACGTCCCAGGGTAAAAATCACCGCGCGCTCATATTCGCGCATGATGTGAATCATCGAGGTTAATAAAAAGAAAATAACCGCGATCGGTACTAACCAAAAATATAAATCATTCATGAAGCATTCTCCAAATGTGTCACATACAAAGTTAATCCATCGATGCGTTCGACACGCACTGTGTCACCGACATCGTAATGGTGTTTGGTGAGGGCTTTGGCACGCCAGTTCTCACCGTCTAAATGCACCCGAAGACCATGTTCGTCATGGTTACTGATGACTTCAGCGGTCTGCCCGATAAGGCTTTCACTGCCGGAAACCAGCGGCTTTTTAAATGAACCGGCCAAATAATACATAATACCGGCGAACAGCACACCGGCGGTGAGGGCAATGCTCACAATTAAACTCATGGGAATGCCAAATCCCGGAACATCTGTGTCCATTAAAATCACCGAACCAAAGGTTAAAGAAACAATCCCGCCAATGCCTAAAATACCAAAGGAGGGCACAAAAAACTCCACTGCAATCAAAGCGAAGCCCAGGAAAATAAGTGCCAGGCCGGCGAAATTAACCGGCAAAATCTGAAATGCGTATAAGGCCACCAATAAACAAATACCACCAATGACACCTGGCACCAAAGCACCAGGGTTATAACCTTCTAATATTAAGCCGTAAACGCCAATTAACAAAAGAATATAGGCCAAAGAGGGGTTGGTGATGGTGTCCAGAATTTTATTTTTTAAACTGGGTTCAAGCGGTTTTAAGGTCGCCTGATCTAATGACAGCTGGACTTCATTATTGACCAACTGAACGGTCTGGCCGTTTATTTGTTTGATTAAATCGTATTCATCGGAGGCTAAGTAATCAATGACATTTTTTGCCAAAGCCTGCTCTGCGGTCAGGGTGGCGGCATGGCGCACCGCTTGTTCGGCCCAATCGGCATTGCGACCTTTTTGTTCCGCCAAAGCACGGATATAGGCCACCGAATCTTCTAAGGCTTTATCACCAGAGGCCTGTTCTGTGGCTTCCTGATTATCCTTATCTTCAGCGGCATCTTTGAGCTCCTCATGCGCTTTGCCGGCGGGGGTCGGTGGTTTTTGGCCGCCAATGGGTACCGGCGTGGCTGCGCCTAAATTGGTCGCCGGTGCCATCACGGCGATGTGTGAAGCATACAATAAATAAGTGCCGGCGCTGGCAGCCCGGGAACCGGAGGGGCCCACCCAGGTGGCAACGGGCACGTCGCTGTTAAGAATTTTTTTAATCATATCGCGCATGGAGGCGGATAAGCCACCGGGTGTGTCCATTCTAATCAGCACCAGTTGCGCCTTACTTTGTTCTGCCTGTTCAATACCATTAATCACATAATCACGGGTGGCCGGACCAATGGCGCCGTCAATGGTTAATGTGACAACAGATTGGTTGCGCTCAGAGGCGTTGTTTTGAGCCGAAATCCAGGTGCTTGACAACAACAACCCGATGACGGCTAACAGCATGCCAGCGGTGATTTTTGAGATCGGCTGTAAATCTTTTTTCATGGTTAAATAATATAGCACACTTGCTGCCATTTGACAGTGAAAGAAGTCATCCATCGACTGACTATCCGGTAAAAATGTCGCCAATCTGTACAGCTGAATTGCTGGACATCACCCGGAAGGCTGATTACAATTATCTTTTATATTAAATAAGGTCATACATACACATGTCTGAAAAACCGGTGGTGTTTAGCCCGTTACGGGTGATTTTAATGGTTCTGATTGTGGTGGCTAATTTAGCCGCATTAATTGCCTTCGCGATACCGGATCAGCCGTGGTCACAATGGCTAAGGCTGTTTGGTATTGTCTTTATCATGATGTTTGTGTTTGTTATTTTATTGGAGTTGACCTGGCTGCACCATCGCGGGAAACACGTCATTGACAGCACCCAAAGAAAACAATATCGACGTGCTAAAATTATTTATTTGATATTGCTGATAACTGGCATTGTGCTTGGCATGATGGCGTTGTTGTAGGCTATCCAAAACATAGGAGGAAACACAAATGAAACGAATAATACTGTTAATCATTGTGATGTTAATGGCCGCATGTGCCACCAGTCCCACGGGTCGAAATCAGTTGATTTTGGTTGGGGACGAACAGATGCAAGAAATGGGCATCAGTGCCTTTAAACAAATAAAATCAGACAAAAAAGTCAGTCATAATCGCCAACAACAAGCCTATGTTACCTGTGTGGCTGAACATATCATTGACGCTTTACCGGAGCAATGGTCGAATCGATCCTGGGAGGTTGTGGTTTTCGATGATGATACAGCCAATGCCTTTGCCTTGCCCGGCGGTAAAATTGGTGTTCATACCGGTTTATTGGATATTGCTGAAACGCCTTCACAGCTGGCCGCTGTGATTGGTCATGAGATTGCACATGTTCTGGCACGTCACGGTGCCGAGCGGATGTCTTTACAAGTGGCCGCCCAAACCGGCTTGCAAGTGGCCGATATTATGGCACGCCAGCACATGGAAGGTACCACCGAACAGCAGATTCTGATGGCCGGATTAGGCATTGGCACGCAGGTGGGCGTATTGTTGCCCTTTTCCCGCGCCCATGAATCAGAAGCCGATCAATACGGTTTAAATCTGATGGCACGAGCCGGTTTTAATCCAGAAGAGAGTATTCAATTGTGGAAAAATATGGATCAAGCATCAAAAGGTCAACGGCCACCAGAATTCCTTTCTACCCATCCGGAGCCTGATAACCGGATTGTGGCGTTACAAAAGTATTTGCCTCAAGCGCAAAAATTACAGCGTCAGGCCATTGAAAACGGTCGTCAACCTAATTGTCGTTAACAGACAAAACGGGTTTTACGACCCCCGTTTCGTTGTCAGTTTGTGGTTTGGATGTCTGAACCGGTAAAAAGCGTTTTTCAAACTGCATCATGGTGGGTTGTAAAAAGTTTTCATCAGCCCGCCGTTGTTGCTTGAACCAGGCCGGTTTATGTAGCTCAATGATGGCATCACCTTGCGCCATCATATCCATCAAGTTTAATTGCGTTTCATAAGCATGCTTAAAAAAGTCTAAATTCATCATGGCTTTGTGTCCGGTTAAGGCACTGCGTATGGCGGCATTTTTATGGTAAGTGGCGGGAAATAATGTTTGTACCGTGGCTTTTAAGCGACGACTTTCGGTGAGGTATTCAAACACCGCATTGGATAAAGCAGAATCATAAATTCTGGCCGGATTGCTGGTGGTTAGTTTACGGTAGATTTGCTGTTGTACGGTATTGGCGTGTTGAATAAAGGTTTCATTCACCAGTGGTTTAATGTTGTCCATCGGATCCACAATATTCACCCGGCTGACATTAATGCTGCTTTGCCATTGTGGCCAGTGATGTCTGATAATGTTGTTAACGTCCACTTTCTGAGCCGCTAAGAAGGTGAGTCGATTAGGCAATAACCCATAGGTGCCACGGTCTAAGGAGGTGGTTATTTGCTGGCCGATGATGGGTAATGGACAGGCCATGTCTAAAACAGATGGGTTGTTTTCAGCAAACAAATAAATGTAACGCTGACTGGTTTCTAAAGGTTGTTCAAAAACAATGTGGTCCTGGTATTTTCCCACCAGCGTGACATGTAACTGACCTTCGTAGTTGGCTATTTTTTTGTTATTGAGTTGCGTCGGCAACGATTTTCGTTCTTGCCAGCTGACGTTATCATAACAGATGGACAAATCCCCGAGCTGAAGTTGTTGCGCAATTTTCAGGTGATTGGGAAAAAGTTGCAAAACCTTATTGTCCGGTTTTAACTTAATGCTTGCACCGCAGGCCGTTTTGGTGTCGCAGGCAGAGATAAGCAGGTTATCCGGAACCGCATCGGTCAGTTGGTCGGTGTTTTGGAAAAAATCGATGTCGCTGCCCGGCGCCATATGGGTATCACGATACTCCTTGATGTATAACCGTATGGCTTGTTTTAAGGTGGTCCATTTTTGTTCCAATTCAGTGAATTGAGCCCTTAATACGGTGGCCGTCTGGAAACATTCGGGATAGTTATGGAGCTTTAATCCGGTGTCCAAAATGGATTGCAGATCGGCCTGAGCCGGTGGTTTTTCGGCTATGATGCCCGGCCAACGATCATGCAGCCAATTCAATGATTCAACCGCAAGCATCCACTCTAAGGGATTGGGTTTTAATGAAAACTGATCCAGACAGTTTTTATCTTCGACGGCCTGGGCCGGTAAATAATTGATGATTTGAGGCGCGGCCATGTCTAACACCCGAGCCATACTCACCGGATTGTCGAGCGTGGTTAATTGACCCGCCAAACCGGTATCAAAAGCCTGTACTTGTGCCCAATCGATAAAATCCCGTAGACAGCTTTCGAACTGATGATCGGCAATGGGCCGTTCCGGATTGGGTGGGATGTGGGTGCTTAAATTAAGGCACACTTCCAGGTTTTTTTGGATTTGGTCCCGTAACGGCTGGGTGAAGTAATCATCCGGATTGTTAAGACCGATGGCTAAGGCGAGAATCTGATTATTTATCGTCAGGTCAAAGTGGTCGGGGTTTTTAAACTTAGCCGGTAATTGTTCGAAAACAGCCTGTAGTAACGGGAAAATATTTTTATCCCGGGCTTCAATGATGGCTTGCCGGTTTGACCACAAAACCTGTGATGCGGTGATGTATTTTTGCAAAGCCTGTTGTTCTGTGGCTGTCAATAAATGGGGGCTGAGTTCTATGCGTTGGTAAATTTCAATCCAGTCGTAGGCCCAGGCCAACCATAGTTTGCGGTTTTGGTGGAGACTTTGGCGCAAAAATACCGCGCTTAAGGGCGTCCAACTTGACCATTGCTGACTGAAATCTTTGATTTTATTCACCAGGGTGTGGTCTTGCTCAGTGGTGGAATTTTCTTTATTTAATGAATCTACAAACACCAAAGTTTGCTGTAATTGATTATCCAATTCAATTGAGTTCGGTGAAGCCTGAGGCAATTCAGTGATACCCAGCCAGGCGGTACTGCTTTGGGCAGTCAGCCGTTGTAATATGTCATGCCAGTAATGGTTTAAATTAAGCCAAATGTAAAATATCTGACTGTTAGACAGTTGCTCGGTTAAAGGCGGTAAAGGCTTAAACGGCGCCAAGTCCACTTGTCGCCAGCGGTTTAAGGTCATGCCATTTGAATATTGAATTAACACCTGAGCCATTAAGGCGTGGGTGTTGATTTGGCTCATGTTATGCGGCGATGGGACGGGTTCTTGCAGGGCTTGTTGCCAATGCGTTTGCATCTGATCTTGAGAGGCAAAAGACAGCGACAATTGTTCAGCAATGCGGGTTAAATAAACCGCTTTGCCCACACCGTATTGGCTTTTAATGAATTGTGCCACTGCTTCGGCGTCTTCGGCGTTTAGGGTGCTGCGTGCCTGATCGGCGGGTTGAGCCGTTACAATCACTGGAGACAGTATTAAAAATATCAGCGCTAAAAAGTGAGGTTTCAATAAAACCATGGCCAGTCAGAATCATGAGAAGTCATTCATTGTATCAAATGGTACAAAGGCCTCAAAGCGATTAAAGTCCAAGCAGCCGGCAAATTCTGTTGGAAGTTAGCCACCGGCACGCTAAAATGGCTGTTTTGAAAGATTGAGCGACCATAATTTTGTGAAAAATCTGAAAATTATTACCACCGGAGGCACCATTGATAAGCTGTATTTCGATGATTTGAGTGATTATCAAATTGGTCAGCCGATTATTGGTGAATTGCTGCAAAATTATCATGTGGGTTTTGATTTTGAGGTGGTGCCGTTGATGAAAAAAGATTCAATCTATATGAACGATGAGGACCGCGCTTTAATCAAACAGGTGATTGAAAAATCTAATGAAGCACACATTTTAATCACCCACGGCACCGATACCATGGTGGACACGGCCCGTTATTTATCTGGCATCGCGGGTAAAACCATCGTCTTGACCGGCGCCTTAACACCGGCACGATTTAATGCCACCGATGCGATTTTTAATATCGGCTGTGCGGTGGCGGCAGTTCAGGCTCAGCCACAGGGTGTTTGGGTGGTCATGAACGGACTGATTTGGGACCCGCATCAGGTGGTTAAAAACCGCTCTGCCAATCGATTTGAGGCACAAAATAATGGCTGACGTTTACCAGGTTCATCCCGAAAACCCGCAACCGCGGTCGATTAAAATGGCGATCGATTCGATGAAAGACGGCGGATTGATTGTTTATCCCACTGATTCGGGCTACGCCATCGGCTGGACCCTGGATAACCATCAGGCGTTAAAGAAAGTGGCCTTTATCAAAGCAGTGGAAGAACACCAAAATTACACCATGATGTGTGACAGCATCTCACAAATGACTGATTATGTGCTGGTGGACAATGTGGCTTTCCGGTTAATGAAACAACACACGCCGGGTCCTTATACCTTTATTTTACCCGCCACCCGACGGGTACCAAAAAAAATGCAGCACCAAAAACGCCGCACCATCGGGGTGCGGATATCAGACCACAACGTGGTGCAGGCATTATTGGCCGAACTCGGTGAGCCGATGATGACTTCATCGCTGGAATTTCCGGATGTGGATATGTATGCCCTGGACATTGATGATGTGGTGGATAAAATTGGTAACCAGGTGGATATCATCATTGACGTGGGCTATTGTGCTCAGGAACCCTCAACGGTGGTGGATTTAAGTGAGGGTGAAGTAACCATCCTGCGTCAGGGTGCCGGTGAGGTTGATTTTGTCTGAATCCGACCAAAACCAGCAAGTCACCCAGTCAGAAATGCCTTTTGCGGTGGTGGAAGGGCAACCGTTCACTGAGATGCCCACGGATTTATATATTCCTCCCGATGCCCTGGAAGTGATTTTAGAGGCCTTTGAAGGGCCATTGGATTTATTGCTGTATTTAATTAAGCGACAAAATCTGGATATTCTGAACATCCCGATTTTTTCCATTACCCGGCAGTATGTTGAATATATAGAATTGATGCATCAGCTTAATTTTGAGCTGGCCGCTGAATACCTGGTGATGGCGGCCATGCTGGCGGAAATTAAGTCGCGCATGTTATTACCAAGACCGGTGGCGGATGAAGATGAGGAAGATGATCCGCGCGCTGAACTGATTCGTCGGTTACAGGAGTATGAGCGGTTTAAACAAGCGGCGGAAGATATTGACAGGATACCACGACAGGAGCGGGATTTTTTGCCGGTACACATCCACAGTGAGTCCGGCATAACCGAAGAACAGATTGAAGCCGTGGATATCCGTGAATTGGTACTGGCTTTTCAGGCCGTGATGGCTCGGGCTGAACTCAAATCATCGCATGCCATTTCCCGTGAAGTGTTGAGTGTTAAAGACCGCATGGCAAGTGTGATGCGGCGATTACAAACCGGACAAACCACCCGTTTTGATGAACTGTTCACCCCCGAGGAAGGTAAACAGGGTGCGTTGGTGAGTTTTTTGGCGATTTTAGAGTTGCTCAAAGCCCATGCCCTGGAATTGGTTCAAAATCAGGCCTTCGGTCCCATTTATTTGAATTTGGTAGCAGAGTAAGATGGACGATCAACAGATAAAACACATCATCGAAGCCGCCTTAATGAGCTTTGACGAACCCTTAAATGTGCATCATTTAAAACAACTGTTTGATGAAGAGCCCGTCAGTGGCACGGATATTAACCGGGCATTGGAACAACTGCAAGAAGATTACGCCGGACGCGGCATCGAACTGCAACAATTGAATAAAGGCTTTCGTTTACAGACACGGCCATCGATGCAAGTGTGGTTGGATAATTTAAGGCAAAAGAAACCACGTAAATTGTCCCGTGCTTTGTTAGAAACGCTGGCATTGGTGGCTTATCGACAGCCCATTACCCGGGGAGAAATTGAGGATGTGCGGGGGGTGGCGGTGTCCAGTAAGATTATTCATTACTTAATGGACAAGGAATGGATTGAAGAAGTGGGTTTTCGCGATGCACCGGGCAAACCGGCTTTACTCGGCACCACCGATGAATTTTTAAATTATTTTAATTTGAAATCTTTGCAAGAATTACCGGCCCTGGCCGAAATCAAAGACTTTGAGTCCTTTGAACAATCGCTGGATTTTAAAGAGCACTCACAATAAGGCTATGCACACAGAAACCGACAAACAAGAACGCATCCAAAAAACCCTGGCCCGTTGTGGTTTGGGTTCACGCCGACAAATTGAACAGGCGATTAAATTGGGTCAATTATCAATCAACCATAAACCGGCCGAACTGGGGCAAAAACTCAGTGTCGGAGATCGCATTGTGTGGAAAAATAGGGTGTGGCGGGTGGAGGAAACCCAATTGAAGCCGCGGGTGCTGATGTACCATAAACCCGAAGGCTTGGTCACCACCCGTCAGGATGAATTGGGTCGCCCCACTGTGTTTGATCAACTGCCGAAAATTAAAGGCCAGAAGTGGTTGAATATTGGTCGATTGGATATCAATACCACCGGCTTGTTGCTGTTTACCACTGATGGGGATTTTGCCCATCACATGACCCACCCCAGTTCCAATATTGACCGTGAATATGCCTGCCGGATTTTTGGTGAAGTGGATGATGACATGATTGAACGGTTATTGGCGGGTGTTGAATTGGAAGATGGCCTGGCGAATTTCAGCGACATTCAGCGCGCGGAAGAAGACCGGGAAGGCAGTGCCAATCATTGGTTTTATGTGGCCATTATGGAAGGCCGTAACCGTGAAGTCAGGCGTTTATGGGAATCTCAGGGAGTGCAGGTTAACCGCCTTAAACGGGTGCGTTACGGTGGTGTGTTTTTGCCTAAGAATCTACCACAAGGCAAACACCGGGAATTAAGCGATAAAGAATTATCGATTTTGTTTGAGGACAGTGGCTATCAGCCACCCGGTTCGCAATTAACCGTGAAATCCGTGGCCAAAAAACGCGGCCGCTGATTGGGTTAAAACACCACACCCCAGTTCAAAGTACCGCATAAGATTTACCATTTAAATGGTGGTTTGCCACGCCAGTACTGAATCAATAAGAAACCGGTTAAGGCGCCGCCTAAATGGGCAATGTGTGCAATACCGTCCTGTCTCGGGTTGATGCTGCTAATCAAAGCAATACCGGCAAAAATGAGCACAAAGTACTTGGCTTTCATGGGAATCGGCGGAATCACCAGGTAAATGGTGTGGTTCGGCCACATCATGCCATAAGCCACCAGCAAACCATAAACCGCACCTGAAATACCGATGGCCGGTGCATTCGACAGCAAAGCGTTGGCCAAAGCGGCGCCGATAATACACACAATTAAATATAATCCATACTTTTTCTCGCCCCAGTAGTGCTCAATCTGCGAGCCAAACATCCAAATCGCAAAACCGTTAAAAAACAGGTGCATAAAATTACCGTGCAACAGACTGTAGGTGACCAGCTGCCAGGGATAAAAATAATCACTGTTGATTGGGTAGAGCGGAAAATAGCGGTAAATAAAATTTCCCGCCGAAGCGCCCAATAATTGTTGGAACACAAACATAACGAGCATGGCAATCAGCACATTACGGGTCACCGGCGGAATCGCGGCCAGAGGATTATTGTGGTTTTGCATCGGGTTTAAAATTGGCTAAAAGTTGAGCCGGTAACCTGAGGCCATCGCCACGAATTTCAAGTCTGATATGGGTTACACAGGCCGGTTTAAAATAAATATCGTCAGCGCCGGTTAAGTATCCACTGAGCTGACTAATGGTGGGATTATGACCCACCAGAACCAAGCAGGCGCGGTCGGCCTGTTCAATCATGGCATCACACCAGGTACCGACCCCGGCGGTATAAAATTCATTTCTGGCATCACAGTGTTCGACCCCAAAAGCGGCTGCAATTTGAGCAGCTGTTTGATGCGTTCGAACGGCGTCGGAACACAAAATATACGGGATGGTGTCGGTGTTTTGCTGAATAAATTCGGCCGCCTGGCGGGCTTGTTGTAAACCCAGTTCGGATAAAGGACGTTGGTGGTCGCTGTCTTGCATCGGGCTGTGACCGTGGCGCACAATAAATAAATTCATAAGCGTGAATATAATCGTTCTGCAGTGGAAAAAAAAGTGTGTTTAATGGTGTCCGTATCGGCTTGTTCGGGTAAGGCCTGGACAGCAGACACTGTTTTTTTCAGTAAGGGTGCATTGCGTTCTTTACGTTGCAGAAACAGCTTTTTCGCCACCAATGAGTTAAATTGCTGCTGGTTAAAAAAATAATTAATTTGTTCATCACTAAAAAACTCCCGTGCGCTGACCTTGATAAGTCGATACGCCTTGAGCTCGTCATAAATTCGAATCGCCGAGCGGGCATAATCATCAAAAGCCATACTAACATTGGCGGTGTCTAAATCACAGGCCAAATAAACCAGTTGTTGATCAATGTCACTGTCCATCTGCCTGGATTTTAACAGGTGTTTGGCAATATTGCCCTGAAAGAAATAACGCTTGTTATCCTCATGTCGGCCAAAAGTGCTGCTTTCAATCATGGTTTTTAGTAAGGCCTGATGATGGGACAGGTTTAACAAACCTTCTGCGTCCGATGTACTGATGGCATTGATTTGCAGCGCTTCGTGAAAACTCGCGGCTTCGTTGGCGCCGATTAATTGTTGCCGGTTAGCGGTGCCGCTTAAACCTTGTTGCAAATCATGGGTCACTGAAAAGTACGACAACAAAGCCCATTGAGACGCGGAAAAATAATCATCAAAATGCCGGTGACATTCAATCAACAATTGACACAAATCATTACAGTGAAATTCATTATGATATCTGCGCGGATGCTGACTTAAACTGCCGTTACGATGGCACATGCGGGCATAGGCGATGTGCATCATTTGGGTTAACCCGGGCCACCAGTCTTGACTGGCAAACACGGGTTCTGCCCAGTTGTGCCATTCATGCAGTCGTGGGTGATGGGTGTCAAGTTGATTTAATATGTATCGGGCCGCAGCAATGCTGTTAATTTTTTCACTGCTGGCATCGCTGGCGAAGGTTGAATCAACCATTAACAACCGTCCGCCGAATGAGCCAAATAACGGTCTTTTAATTGGACATAATGGCCGGCCGAATAATCCAAAGATTGCTGCTCTTCGGGGGATAAATCACGGCGTTTGACCGCCGGATTGCCGACCCATAATTCACCTGTGGGAATCACTTTACCGGGTGTCAGCACACTGCCGGCGCCGAGCATGGAATAGGGTTGCATCACCGCTTTATCCAGAATACGGGCCCCCATACCCACCAGGCAACTGTCTCCAATGCGGCAGGCATGCAAAATGGCACCGTGACCGACGGTGACATTGTCACCAATCACCAGCGCTCCGCCATCGGGCGTGTAGGGTCCAACATGGGTCACATGTAAAACGCAGTTGTCCTGTATATTGGTTTGTGCACCAATTGTTATGTGGTTGACATCGCCGCGAATAACGGTCATCGGCCACACCGACACATCATCAGCCAGTTCAACCTGACCGATCACCAGTGCCGTGGCATCGATATAGACCCGCTGGCCGATGCTTGGTGAATGGTCTAAATAGGCACGTAATGTCATGGTTAAGGGAATAAAAAATCATCCCGGGCCAAGCTTTGGACTTAACCCGGGTATGTTATAAATGGTTATCAGTAAGTCACCTTCATCCGGGTGGTCAGGCCCTGATCGGTGAAATTAACCGTCACTTTCTGTTGCTTCCAGTACAGCATGTTTAAAGTCATTTGTTTTTGACTTTCAAGCTGTCGTTTCATATCGTCAGATAATTGCGGCATATCAGCCAGTTTAAACACCTCTTCAATCATTTGCTTGTAACCGTCCGCTTCGGCGGTGGCGCTGATTAACAAATGCTGACCCTCCTGATTCACCAGCTCACTTAAATTGCCGCCGTCCGGATAACCCAGGGACAGGCCGATGGTTTGGTTATTGATGGCTGCATAAGCGCTGGAGACATCCACCGGTAAATTCATAAGATTCGGCGGCAATTGCTCTTTCAAAGGAATTAAGCTGCCATCAGTGGGTAACACCATGCCCTGCAGTTGCGGTAACATCATTTGTGCCATACCGATAAGTGACTGGGCTTCATCCACGGATAAGGCCAATTGCATCTTAAAGGACTCAATCATTTCCGCCGGTTTATTCATATCAGCGGCTTGTTCATTCACTTTTAAGTCACTGAAAGCCATGTTAAAACCTTTAAAGTTACCGATAAGAGGCGGCAGTGGTTGTGAAATTTTAGATTTAAAGGCCTCGGCTTGTTGGTTAAACTGAGCAAACAACTCACACTGATAAGGTTCATTGATAATGTTATCAATGTATTTAGTCAGTACTTTTTGACTGTTCAATAGATCAACGCTCATACCAAAACTGAACGCTGCGGTCTCATCGGTGGCCGGAATGCGACCGGCCAGTTGGGCCATATCCTGGCTCAGTTCTGCGTCCATTTCCCACACCATGGCGGTGTCGATGATCTCATCGGACAAGGCAGTGGCACCGGCCACCAGACGCGGGGCTTTGGCCAGCATGGCATTGATTTCAGTTTTACAGGCCGGCGACAGTTTATTGTCTTCAATTTGTAAAAAATCCAGTAAATCAGAATCATAATTATCCGGATTGATAAAATAATCCGCCACCGCTTGCACATCCATCACAAACAAATCATCCATCACAAAGCCGTGTTTGGTTTTAATCTGGTTTAAACGGTCACGGTTTTGTGCCATATTATTGGCCGGTTTTTCAAGACCGGTGAGGGTGCTCACCAGTTTATCTTTAATCACGGTGGGTGCCACGGACAACACCAGATAATCCTCATTGTGCGCCGCCAATACCGTCATGCGATCAACCGCATATTCGCGAATGGCCAGGCCGTCTTGTTCTTGAATCTGAGGTGACAGGGCAAATTGCTGGTCTAAATCGGCAAACATATCACCAATTTGATGGCCACCTGATAATTGCATGCGAATCACCGGAAACAAATCAACGGTATATCCCACCAGCTGGCTTTCGCCAACTTTGACGCCAATTTTGCTAAATTTCCCGTCAACCATCCAGCGATCAATAAATTGTTCGATTTTTTTCAACTCTTCATCAGACACAACTTCTTTATTCTCGTCCACCTGTTGCACCGACTCATTAATATCACTGAACGCCAGCTTGACATAGTCAGCCATATTGTCCAGATTATCCTGCATGACGTTAATGTAACGGTCTGGATAGAGTTCATTGCTTAATCCTGAGGCAAAAAACAACGGCGTCTCAGCCGGAACATAAGATAAAATATCCGCATCTGCCATGGCTGATTTAACCGTTTCCGGTTGCTCAGTCTCTTTATCGCCACAGGCAGTCAGTCCTAAAGCCATTAGGCTTAAAATAAGTAGTTTCTTCATGATAACCTCTCTGATTAATTATTTTTACAGCTGTTCAGAATGAACGGCCGATTGATGGATAAAATTGTAGCATTAATAAAACCCAATCGCATATGCCAAAAGTTCAAAACGTGATTAATTTAACTAAAATGAGTCGTGCCAACACTTACAAGAGCGTCATAACTTGTGTTCAGAAGATTTTGCTCTTACAGTATAAATGGTTATCGGAGTATTCTATGTTTAAAATTGTGAGATTTTTAAGTTTGTTTTTGACGGCCGTTTCTGCCCAGGCGCAAAGCGATTTAGAGCTGATCTTTGAGGCCGATGATTTTGCTGGCGGCCTGCCGGTAAACCAAACCGGCGTGATTCGCTTTACCGTGTTTAATCATGGGCCGGATGATCTTATTTCATCACAAGAACTCATTAGAATTACCGGCTTTTATAATTTTGTGAATTCTGATATTGGATTTTTATATGATTTTGAAAGTAATGACAGCGATTGTCATTTAGCCTTTATACACATTGACCCGCCACCACCTGTTAATAACTATACCATTAAACTGATGGGTGGTATTCATAAGAACATTCCATCCGGTTCGTCAGTGACCTGCGAATTCATCACATCTATTCCGGGAGTGGGTATTTCAGATATGATGTGGAGGGTCAATCTCATGCATGGCATAACCGATCCCGATATGACCAACAACAGCCAACAATTTACTTTCCGCGGTTTAGCGGCGGCTGTACCGGTGAATAATTTAATAGCACTTGTTATTTTGACTGCCGTAGTATTAATTTTTGGTTGGCGTAATACATAATTCAGCTTAAATACAACTGATCATAATGGCACTAAGTTAAGCAGCATTTGCATACTTATAAACTTTATAAAACAGTGGTTTATAGGATGTTTTATTTATCCTATGCTGTTACTTAACTCTTATTTTAGTAGTATTTATCACTGACCATTATGTTTTAATTGTAAAATGTGTGAAGAGTATCACAATTTATACATTTGACGATATCTGATAATAATGCCAGCCGTTCCACTGGCTTTTTTTAAAACTATTAAAGAGGTGATATCGTGAAAAAATTAATTATTTACTTTCATTGTTTATTTCGTTTGTATCAGTAGCTTGTGATGATGAGGATCAACAATCTTTAGAAACACCATCAATATTGGGTATCTCTAATGATATTTCAAATAATCGTAATGGCTCTTCATCTTCAGGAGATGAAGCATTAAATGAGGATTGTGTGGAGCTCCCCGGAATAGGAGTTGTTGGACCAGGTGATGGTGGGGGCTACTATGGTGGTGGCATTGGCTGGCGTGGTGGCGGTGGCAGCGGCGGAGGCGGTGGCGGTGGAAGTAGCAACCCAGGTCCTAGCACAATGACAATACAAGACAACCCAAGTAACAATCAAGATGCTGATTGTAATTCTGCAGCTGGAGTAAGAAATGCACATGCACGTCAAGATCTTGGTTATGCATGGAATAATGGGCAAAGACCTGGCCTAGGAAGTGTTGTAACAATCAACCTAGAAAACGGTGATTCAGAACTATATGTGTTTAACGGCATTGCCGCTCCTCCAACACCTGTCCCTAATACATGCGGTTGATTTAAGCGATGAAAAAGTTATTCATAATAATTATTCTATTAATAAGTTTATCATTGGTAGCTTATTTTTTATATGTTGAAAAATCTGAAGAAGATCTTCCAGGAAATATTGAGAGTTCAGCAAATGATTTAACTCATAGCGATGATTTTTCTCCTGACAATTTAGGTCATATTGTTTCTGATGAAAGTACTAATTCAGCACTTTCATCAGATCAAGCCGTTTCTCTTTTTCAATCTGCAGCGAATTCAAAATCTGCAATGGAAATTGTTCATCAATTGCTGGAAGATGGAAATAAACAATTAGCTAAAAACTTATTGAAGGAAATACACGGTAGATGTCAATACAAAACCAGTTTTTCATCTCCAACAGGTGACTCGTCTTCTTGGGCACTTTCTAAATTACAAGATTATTGTGAAGATTATGATTCAAAGTTTTATGATGGTTTTTTTGAAAATAATGAACCATTCGTGTCACTTA
Organism: uncultured Marinicella sp.; assembly: GCA_964557625.1. Lineage (GTDB taxonomy): Bacteria > Pseudomonadota > Gammaproteobacteria > Xanthomonadales > Marinicellaceae > Marinicella. The sequence continues at coordinate 486 of CAZLAW010000027.1, read as the reverse complement.
ACCCAGATGTTAGCAAATTAATTTACTCAGATGAGACTGATATAGATATTATAAGTCAGAATTTTATTGATTCAATAAATCAAATGTATATCAGCTCATCTGATTTTATGGCTGAAGTATCTAAAGTGTTATATTTTTACAATTCTGAATTTCATGTCCCGCTAAATTTGGGGCAGTCCGAAAGAGTTAATCTTAGTGACCTACAGCGCGTTCAAATGGCGGCTATAGAGCTTTACGGGTGTGAAAGACACGGAGGTTGTGGGTCGAATAGTTATAATGTTTTAATGATGTGTTTAGTTGATTTAAGTTGTGAACAAAACTGGACTTTAATGGATTACTATCAAAATACACTTTCGCCAAATAACTTTAATGAAGTAATGAACATTATGGATTTTATTAGAAGAAATAGTACAGATCCATGATTCTTCAATAGAGTATGTAAAGTTAACTGTGTAAGTTTAAACATTGTGGTTTAGCCTTTCATTA
>CAZLAW010000026.1:0-21836 GCA_964557625.1 uncultured Marinicella sp. | reverse complement strand
TTTTGGAGTTTATCGGTTATACCTCTTAATCCCAACCTTGTTGGGATTTTTTTTGTCTGTCATTTGCTGAATAATCTCCGTATTCACATTGTTTACACAATTAAGACACAGGAATCGTTTAAAATAGGACCGATTATCAACCCAATAATGACCGTTCAATGACCCATAAAACACGACTCTTTTGTTTATTTATTATCTTCACTCAGACCGGCTTGGCGCAACCCAGTACACCAGTGATTGTGGCGCCGGTCAAAGCCACCACTTTATCCGGTGACATTCAAGCTTTGGGTGACCTGAAAGCCGTTAACAGTGTGGATTTAACGGCTCAGGTGACTGATTACATTGTGGGTATTTATTTTGAAGACGGGCAACGGGTTCAACAAGGCGATGTGCTGATTAAACTGGATGATGCCGATGAGCAGGCTCTATTGGCCGAAGAACAGGCGCGATTGGCTGAGGCACAACGGCAGGTCGAACGTTTAAGTACCCTGACGGCCAAAAATGTCTCTTCAAAATCAGCTTTAGACAGCCAAAAAAGTTTGGTGGCAATCTCCAAAGCCAAAATTCAGGGCATCCGAAACGCCATCGATAAACGGACCTTAAAGGCACCTTTTGACGGTGTGATGGGCTTACGGCGTGTTAGTGTCGGCACTTTGGCGCAACCGGGCATGCAACTGGCCACTTTGGACGAAGACCGTCAAATGAAACTGGATTTTACGGTTTCTGCCGATCAACTCATTCATTTACAACCCGGCTTAACCGTTACCGCCACCACCACCGCTTATCCCGATGAAAGCTTCAGCGGCACTTTAGTGAGTTTGGACAGTCGGGTTAATCCAATCACCCGCATGATCAGTGGCCGGGTGATGATTGACAACCCTGAATATCGGCTTAAAACCGGCTTATTGATGCGGGTTAATATTGCCGCTGAAGAAAGACCGGCTTTGTTAATACCCGAAGAAGCGTTGATATCAGAAGCCGGCCAGCATTTTGTCTATGTGATTGATAACAGCGACCAGCCAACCACAGTACGCAAACAAACCATCACCATCGCTGACCGACCGAATGGATCGCTGGCAATCACGTCGGGCTTATCCGCCGGACAACAGGTGGTTATTCACGGCACCCTGCGTATTCATGACGGCTCACCAGTGACCATAACTGCAGTCAAAACCGGCAACGAGCCACTCACTGAATTACTGAAACAGTCCACACCATGATTATTTCCGATATTTCGGTCAAACGACCGGTTTTTGCCTCGGTTATTTCCTTGCTGCTGATTGCCTTTGGCCTGGTTTCTTTTGAACGTTTATCTTTACGCGAATACCCCGACATCGATCCGCCGATTGTGACTGTTGGTGTGGATTACCCCGGTGCGCCCGCCAATGTGATTGAAACCCGGGTCACAGAAGTCATCGAAGACCGCATCTCCGGTATTGAAGGTATTGAATACATCGCCTCCTCCTCCCGCGATGGCCGCTCCAGGGTGACCATTGAATTTTCCATTGACCGTGACATTGATGCCGCTGCCAATGATGTGCGTGATCGCATTTCAGGTATTTTGGATAACCTACCGGAAGAAGCCGACCCGCCGGAAGTACAAAAAGCCGATTCCAGTGATGATGTGATTATCTGGCAAAATCTGGCCAGTTCAGAAATGTCCACACCCGAACTGACTGATTACGCTGAACGTTATTTGGTAGATCAATACTCCACCCTGGATGGTGTCGCTCGGGTGCGTGTCGGTGGGGGATTTCGCTATGCCATGCGAATCTGGTTAGACCGCAATGCCATGACCGCCCGGGGCTTAAGTGTCAGTGATGTTGAACAAGCCTTGCGGGCTGAAAACATAGAACTGCCTGCCGGCACCTTAGAATCGGATCAACGGGTATTCAAAGCCCGGGTGGCACGGCAGTTTAAAACCGCTGACGCTTTTAAACAATTGGTGCTTACATCGGGTAACGATGGTTCGCTGGTGCGTTTGGGCGATATTGCCCGGGTGGAACGCGACTTGCGCGAAGACCGCACCATTTTTCGCGGGAACGGTGATCCCATGATAGGTATCGGGATTGTTAAACAATCCAATGCCAACACCATCACTGTGGCGCGTGGCGTTAAAGCCTTATCAGAAAAACTCAATAAAAACTTACCCAACGGTATGGTGATTGAGCAAAGCTATGACGCTTCGGTGTTTATTGAATCAGCGGTTAACGAGGTTTACATCACCCTGTTCATCGCCATCGGTTTTGTGGTGCTGGTAATATTTTTGTTTCTGGGAAACTGGCGCGCCATGTTGATTCCGGCAGTCACTGTACCGGTGTCGGTGACCGCGACCTTTATTGTCATTTATGCGCTGGGTTTTTCAATCAATCTACTGACTTTACTGGCTTTGGTACTGGCCATCGGGCTGGTGGTGGATGACGCCATTGTGATGCTGGAAAATATTGTTCGCCGCATGCAGGAAAAAAACGAAAGCCCGCTGGTGGCGGCTTACCGCGGTGCCCGCCAGGTGGGTTTTGCCGTGATTGCCACCACCCTGGTTCTGGTGGCGGTGTTTGTACCGATTACTTTTTTGGAAGGTGATTTAGGGCGCTTGTTCACCGAGTTTTCTCTGTCGATTGCCGCTGCTGTGGTGTTTTCATCCCTGGTAGCTTTGACCCTCTCACCGATGTTGGCTTCGGTGTTACTCAAACCCAATAACAACAAAAATAAATCCTTAAAAGCGATTGACACCATCATCCGCCGCAGCCGGCGGTTATATGGTCGTTGGCTGGTACGCTGGATCAGACGACCGATCTACATGGTTATACTTTTTGTTGCCATTATTATTTTCACGTTTTGGTTGTTTACAAATACTGAACGTGAATTCACCCCCACCGAAGATCGCGGCGCTTTTTTCGTGCGAATTAGCGGTCCTGAAGGCGCCAGTTTTGAATACATGTCAGAATACATGAACGAAATCGAACGGCGCTTATTACACTATGTGGAGGACGGGCGCATTGATCGCATGCTGGTACGCGCACCTTTGGGTTGGGGTAGTGTCGAATCCTTTAATGGCGGATTTGTGATTGCCCGTTTAAAACACTGGCAAGAAAGGGATTTTTCAGCTTTTGAGGTAATGGATCAGATTAAAGCCGAACTGGCCGATTTACCCGGCGTTCGGGCCTTTCCCATTATGCGACAGGGCTTAGGCGGCGGCACCGGCAAACCGGTGCAGTTTGTCCTCGGCGGTCCCAGTTATGAAGAGTTGGCCGCATGGCGTGATATCCTCATCGCTGAAATTGAAAAAGACAATCCGGGGCTGACCGGCATCGACAGCGATTTTAAAGAAAACCGACCACAAATTGATTTTGAAGTGGATTACGATGCCGCCGCCGATTTGGGCGTGCGCATTAATGACATTGGTCGCACCCTGCAAACCATGTTATCCGGCCGCAATGTCACCACCTTTATTGATAACGGTGAAGAATATGATGTGATTTTGGAGGGTGAACGCAGCCAGCAACGCTCTTTTGATGACGTCCACAATATCTATGTGCGCTCAAATCGCAGCGGTGAACTGATTCCGCTGAGTAATCTGGTGAACATTAAAGAATACGGTGCAGCCGACAACCTCAGCCGTTACAACCGCATTCGCGCCATCACCATCGATGCCGGCCTGGCCGAGGGTTACCGCCTCGGTGATGCGTTGGATTATTTAAATGAGATGGTGGATAAGCACCTGCCGGATTATGCGATTGTTGATTATAAAGGCCAGAGCCGAGACTATATCAATTCAGGTGGCTCGGTGATGTTTGTGTTTTTATTGGGTCTTGTTGTGGTGTTTTTAGTGCTGGCGGCACAATTTGAAAGCTATGTCCACCCGTTTGTGATTATGCTTACCGTACCGCTGGCCATTGCCGGTGGTTTGTTCGGTTTGTGGATTACCGGCGGCTCATTGAATATTTATTCTCAAATCGGCCTGATTATTCTGGTCGGACTGGCCACCAAAAACGGTATTTTAATCGTGGAATTTGCCAATCAAATGCGTGACAAACATTACCGCTTTAACCGCGCTCTGCTGATGGCGGCCCGGGTGCGTTTTCGCCCCATCGTCATGACCGGCCTCACCACCGTCGCCGGTGCCATCCCTCTGGTGATTGCCTCCGGTGCCGGCGCCGAGACCCGGATTGTGATTGGTACCGTGATTTTATTCGGTGTGATTGCCGCCACTTTATTCACTTTGTTTGTGATTCCGGTCGCCTATAGCCTACTGGCCCGTGGGACCGGCTCACCCGGCGAAGTCGCTCGCAGATTAAACCAGCAAACTACTAAACTTGACGATAAACGGACCAAATCCCGTCAATTAGACAACCTTAGGCAAGATGAACCTTAGTTATGAATATACTTCATGTGATTATTTATAACCCACCGCCATCACCCGCTTTTTAAAACGGTGTTGTTCATAGGCATCAGCCGGTGGTTCGATGATAGACACATCTTTGAATCCCACCACCTGCATAATCCATACCAGGGCTTCAATACTGGGTGCCAGGCAAATACCGGTGGTGCTCATTTCAGGGCCATGTAATTCTTCGGTTTCATCGATAATGGCAAAAGAGCCCATCATCGGCTTCACGAACTGATAGTTACCCCAGTCCAATTGTCCCGATAAATTGGGCGCCACCTGAGTTTCAATTAAACAAACATCTTTACATAACTCATAAGCCGTTCTGATTGCCCCAACCGGGTTTTCCAGGTGATAGATTAACCCCAGCATCAAAACGATATCAAACTGCCCATAGCGATCTGCGCTCACATCATGCACATCGGCCTGTTGTGCTTTGAATTTATCACTGAGCTGTAAGCCTGCAGCGATTAAATTGGCATCATCGACGTGCTCCTGTCGGGCTTCTAAACCCATCACATCCATGCCCTTGGCGGCCAAATGACAACCGAAAAAACCTTCATGACAGGCCAAATCAACCGCTGTTGTTTGTGCCAGTTTATCTTTAAAACGAGGCTCAATAACCGAATTCATCATCTGCAGACGGGTATCATGAATCCTGACCACATCATCGGCCATATAGCTTTCGGTCAATTCACCACCTGGTAATTGGAAACGGTAAAACCATTTATTATTCAAAATTTGCTTTGTTATCTGTTCAGACATTTAACCACTCAATATATTATTACACGGCAGTTCATGACCTGTATTGAATCAAGATGAAATAGATATAAGTGTTTGTCATCATCCAATCACCGGCTTAAAAAAACGATTTTAGATCACTCTGTCAACACCACCAATACATTAAAATGGCATAAGTTTTAATGTGTCGTTATGGCAACAAACCTTGACAATACTTTCTGGGCTTTAGGACAGTCTTTTAAATTAATTAATAATTTTTCAGGCTGTAAGCCTTCGGTTTTTAAATCTTCACTTCTTTGTTTGATGTACCCGGCTGTAATAAAGGCATTCCATTCAGGGTGGTATTGGACCCCCCAAATAAAATCCCGGTATCTAAATAAATGATTGGCATCGGCTTCGGTGTGGCCAAATACTTGACTTTCAGGCGGTGGCGCGAGAACAGTCTGTGAATGGGACACCAACACATCACAACCGGGCTGTGGCAATACCTGAAACAGGGGGTCTTCGCTGGCATCTGTTGATAAATGACAATGACTTAAACCGATGCGACGGCCTTTGGGGTTATAACCCACCTCGCCACCAAGCATATCGGCCAACAGTTGGTGGCCAAAGCAGACCCCCAGCATGGGGATTTTATGGGGCAGGGTTTGGTGCAACCAAGCCTGGGTTTTACGCACCCAATCATCACCGTCGGTGACCATGGCTTTAGACCCGGTGATCAGCAGTCCGGCATAGCGGTCAACGGCTTTGTTAAGATTCGGTAACATTTCGCCGTGATGCACATTGACCACATCGACTCGCGCTTTATCTACTTGCATACCGGCGATAAACCAATCAGAAAAAGCCTCACCATGGGGCGCCGCCAGCGGTACCGGGTCACCGGTTTGTATAATCAGATATCTATTATTCATGCATACAATATGGGGTGTTGCACAATTAACTCAATCCATACTGGGTGGTGCCAGTCGTATGGCCTCTTCCAGGGATGTTTTTCCGGCTTGCAACAATTCGGCAATCGCCACCCGCAGTGGCAACATACCCTGACCATAAGCGATTTTGGTAATCACTTCAGAAGGGGTGTCTTTTTTAATGTTTTTCCTGATGTCCGCATCAATGGGCATCATTTCAAACACCCCGGTTCGGCCATGGTAACCGGTGTTGCGGCATTCATCACATCCGACCGCTTCAAACAATTCTTTGGGTGGCGATAAGTCATAAGGATGCACCATGGAAACCCATTTTTCGGCATCCACTTTGTGAGATTTTTTACAATGCGGACACAGTAAACGAATCAATCGTTGGGCAATGATACCGGCCAGTGTACTGCGCAGTAAATAATCCGGTACACCCAAATCCAGTAATCGATTAATTGCAGACGGCGCGTCATTGGTGTGCAAGGTGGACAGCACCAGATGACCGGTTAGGGAGGCTTGCACCGCCATTTTAGCGGTTTCCAGATCCCGAATCTCACCGACCATGATAATGTCCGGGTCCTGCCTTAACAGGGTCCGAACTCCGTCGGCAAAATGTAATCCGATTTTCGGGTTGACCTGCATTTGGTTAAGCACACCGTCCACCATTTCAATCGGGTCCTCCACCGTCGATACATTGACTTCCGGTGTCGCCAATTGTTTTAACGTGGAATACAAGGTGGTGGTTTTACCCGAACCGGTGGGACCGGTGACCAGAACGATACCATGGGGCCGGTTAATCATGCGCTCCCAAATGGCGGCTTCTGATTCACTGAATCCCAAATCCCGGTAATTCACCACCACCGCTTCGGGGTCAAAAATTCGCATCACGCACTTTTCACCGAAGGTGGTGGGCATGGTCGATACCCGCAATTCGATCTCACGACCATTTTCCGATAAGGTTTTAATGCGGCCGTCCTGCGGGCGGCGTTTTTCGGCCACATCAATGCGCGATAAAATCTTAATCCGGCTGGTCACCGCTGACATCACCGAAGGTGGTAAATCATAGACTTTCATCAGCTTACCATCGACCCGAAAACGCACCAAGGCCTCGTCCCGTTTCGGCTCTAAATGAATGTCACTGGCGCGCTGTTCAAAAGCATACTGCAACAGCCAGTCCACCAGACCAATCACATGTTGATCATCGGCATGGATGTCCTTATTGCCGCCCAGTTTAACCAACTGTTCTAAATTAAGAACCGGATCATTGGTCTTACCCAAATGCCGCCGTTTGGCCGATTGGACCTGACGGTTTACCCCATAAAATTCATACAGTAAACGTTGCAAATCAATCGGATTAACATGCACCCGTTCAATTTTTTGCTGATGAATTTTCTGAATATCACTGAGCCAATCTTTTTGGGTTGGATTGGCCACCGCAATCCGGATGGTTTTGCTGTCGATGCCAATTGGTAAAATCTGGTGTTGACGCGCATAACCTTGTGAAATAATCTGAGTGACCTGGTTAACATTAATTTTGGTTGGGTCAATCTTCAGATAAGGCAACTTATTGGCTTTGGCCACCCACTGGGTCACGAATTCCAGGGTAATGGGTTTGCCGGTTTTTTGGTTGGTGATTTTATTATCGACAATTGACACATAGGGATGTACTGAACTGGATTTAACCTGTGATTTTTCCAGTAACCGTGCCGCCGCCTGCTGATTAATAATACCGGCTTTTAACCATTGCCGCGCTAAGTTCGCCATAAATTGTGTGTCAGAGGGGTTCATCAAATAATTTATACAGATTGTCGTTATTGAGCATTGTAGCTGAATCACCGCTGAGATAACAATCATCACCGAGCAACATCAATACATGACTGCAATATTTCTGCACCACATCAATGTCATGACACACCATCACCACAGCCTTTTTCCGGGCTATGGTTTGTAACTTTTTCACCAAAAACCGCTGGTAGACCACATCCAAATGATTAAACGGCTCATCCAACAGCAAATAATCACTGTTTTGCGCCAGGCAGGTGGCGATTTCCACTTTGCGCCGCTCACCGCCGGATAGTTGTAAAATTGAACGGTTTTGCAGGTTCTCAATGCGACAGTCTTTCAAGGTTTTTCGGGTAATATGCTGTCGGTTACCCGGATTATCCGGCCAGGGATAACGACCCATTTCTACGGCCTGATAAACACTAAACGCCAGCGATGGCTCCTGTTCCTGCATCAGATACGCCACTTTCTGTGCCCGTGACAGCGGATCCAATTGGTGCATGTTTTCACCATCCACCATGACCTGACCGACTTCCGGTGTCAACAAACCGGCCAAACACTGCAGCAAAGTGGATTTGCCGGCACCGTTTTGCCCAATAATACCCCAAAATTCACCGACGCTGAACGCGCAGGACAAATCTAACAACACCGCACGGTTATCCAGAGTTACGGTTATATGCTCCGCTTTTAACATCAGATTTTCCGGGACAAAACTAAAAACACCGGCACCCCAATCAACGCGGTAAAAATACCCACCGGCAACTGAATCGGACTTAACACGGTGCGCGCCAGGGTGTCGGCAATCAGCAAAAACAAGGCACCGGCCAAAATGCTGATGGGCAGTAAATGACGGTGTTGGAAACCCACCAAAAGTCGCACAATATGCGGAATAATCAAACCCACAAACCCGATGGTACCTGCCTGCGCTACTGCCATGGAAGTCAGTAAGGCGGTCATTAAAAAAACCATCAGATTTAAACGCTCAGCATGCACTCCGGATTTACGGGCAAATAATTCGCCGCGGGCAAGTAAGTCCAAAGCGCTGTGTTGGCCTTGTAACAGGACATAACAAAAGATAAGCAGTACGCCCATCAACCAACTGGGTTGAGCAAACGACAAATCACCCATAAGCCAGAACATCATCGAGCGAATTTGCTGACCATCGGCCAGCGACAACATAAAAGAAATCACGGCGGCAAAGCCAAATGCCATCACCACACCATTCAATGTAACTTTATTGGGTTTAATGCGACCATGATAGCTGAGCTTAAGCACCAGCAAAGTGGCCAGTAAAGAGCCGCCAAATCCAACCAAAAATAACACTTCCTGAGATAAACTTATACCCAGCATAATCACCACCAATTGACAACTGGCGGCACCGCCGGATACCCCCAATAAATAAGGATCAGCAAGGGGGTTTTTTACCATATTCTGAATCAATAAACCGGCCAGTGCCAAGCTGCCACCGACTAACATGGCGTTGATTGCGCGTGGTAAACGCAGTTGCCAAACAATACCAAAGGTGACGCTGTCGGGCTTAAATAATTGTTCTAATGAAAGGCTGACTGACCCCATTGACACAGAAATCACTAAGGCCAGTAACAAAAACAACCACCACACCCAGGGCTTTTGCAACCATTGCCGGGTTTGCATCAGTGACCTGGGTTAGCGGGCGATACTGATCGACAACACATCTTTACGCGATATATTGATGGTGGCGTCACCGCTTTTAAAACGGGTTGACACAGTGACTTGTTCCGCGTTGATGGCTTTTAGGACACCAAAAATGGGCCGACCGCGCTTGGTTTTAATTTTCACGGACTGACCAATGGCATCGGACCAGTTTTGTAAAGTGTATTCTCTTTTTTGTTGGCCACCGACGTGTGTTTTAATACGTTTAATCAGTTCCTTGGGTTGATTGGCTTCCTGCTCCCGTTGCTTCAACACGGCTTCTCGCTGCTCCATATCACGCCGTAATGTGTCAATATCCAAATCCAGGTGGTCAATCTTAGACAATTTAATATCTTGATATTCCTGCTCGCCTAAAGCCGCTTCAATGGTGCTGTTTTTAAACAATTCACTTTGTGACCAGCCGGCAAATTCAAAAATATATTTGGGTTCTTTTAATTTAAAAATGGCATTGTATTCAACATCCGGCTGCAATGAACGCTGATACTGATTGGCCAGTTTGGACGACATTTCGCCACCGGCATAAATACGCAGCATCTGTTGCAGGGCTTCGCTGCTGTTTGAACGGTAAGCGGCAAATGTGGGGTGTTTTTCTTGACCGCAGTATTGATTGCGCCGGCTGTTAAACCCCTGATCGGCATAATAATAATACAGGGTATCCACAATGGTGTCATGGAATGCCAATCGCTCATCATTATTAGCACGGCTTAAGCCACCTGACCAGGTGGTGTACCAGTTATCCGGAGTATTGATATTAATATTAAAATCAATGTGAAAATCATCCACCAAGGCATAGGTTAATTTAACATCGAACACGGTTGATGCACCGTTGATGGACTGCCATTGGGCCAATGAAAAGCTGGGACCCGGTCCTTCACCACAACCAAATACGCCCATATAACCCACAACCATCGGGTAAAAGCTATTGTCCAAAATCCGCGAAAATATTCGACTGTTCGAACCGGGTAAACGCACGTGATTAAAATTAACGGTTAATTCAGGCGGCAATTTGACCAACAAATCGGTTGATTTGGTGAACAACAAATCGCGGGCATCAGTGGTCACAGTGATTGAATCCACATGAATCACATCCTGATAACCACGGGGCTTAAACTGTACCCCTTGTATAGCAATATCACCACTGATGGATACACTGTGTTCGCGGTATGACCAGTCACCAAGGTGACTTAGTTGCGACATCACGCCTTCGACAAAAAACTCACTGTTATGGTTAATACGCCACCAGGGCAAAGCCACCAGTGCCACAACAACCAACAGGATGATAATATTTTTTTTATTCATAGAACTCTCTGAGGAATATTTTACATGATTGGTTCGGCAAAACCACCAAAGGCAGAAATTATTAATGTTTGTATTTGTTTTAACGGCAAATCCACATCAGGAAAATTACCCACCGCTTTGTAATGCTCAAAGAAATCCGGATGATCACGCGGTACCGGCTCTTTGCCCGGCAATAATTCATAACTGGTCGAATACCGGAACGGCCAAATATCAAAAATCGGTAGCTTTCTGGATATGGCCGCAAAAAAACCGCTGACATGACTAAAAAAGGGAATGTGCTCTTTGGCTGCCACCAGCCAACTGTTTTCAGCCAGCATATCCAGTTCAATGCTGGCGGTTAATTTCGCCGCAAATTCACGGTCGTAAATAATAAAACCTGATTCGGTATTCAGCACATCCGAACGCGGGTCAAAGTTATGACTGCCTATCATTGACACTTCACCGTCTATCACAAAAGACTTACTGTGCATGCCAAAACGGGTGTGTTCATTGGTTTGGTGGGTGGCAAAAAATTGTTCCAACATACCGGGACGTTGTTTGAACTCATAAATGTTCATATCCAGTGTTCTCAGGTAAAAACGCTTATGCTTTAAACTGATGGCATAGACATAAAAGGCATCGGTTGAAGACAATGAATTGGTGGATACCCGGAGTATTAAATCGGGATGATCTTTACGTAATTTTTTAAACATCTGACGCGCTTTGCGAGAAAACACCAAATACGGCGTTTGAATCAATAAACTGTGTTCAGTGCGGGCAAACAAATCATGAAACTTGTCCGTCAATTGTTTATTGACCTTACGGGCTTCCTTGTTAAACGGTTTATCATGGGTGTCACTAAAATACTCAACCGCATCAACGGCCACAAAATCAGCAAAAAATGTATGCTCAATAAAGCCATTATCATTCGCCCGGTCACTTAAATGTTGGGCAAAGGCAGGTAATGGCTTGTTCCAGTTAGTTTGGGCTTCCTGGTTATTAATAATTCGGTTGGCCACATCATTCAAATGGGTCAGGGGCAACACATGGGGTGAGGTCCAGAATTGATCAAATGAATTGACAATTTCATCCACCACCGAACCAATGGCCATAACTTCTCGGTCTTTGTAATTAAAAGTCGCGTCCCAATCAAAATATCGGCTGGAATAATTTCGCCCGCCGACAATGGCGTAACGGTCATCCACCACAAAGGCTTTGTTATGCATGCGCCGATTCAGGGTGGCCAAACAACAGGCAATGGCTGAGGCGAATTCAAAGGCCGAAGTGTGCGCTTCACTGAACACCGGATTATACAAGCGGAATTCAAAATTCTCGTGAATGGTGGCCAGTTCTGCCATCAACCATGAATTACCCATGGTGTAGAGTTGATCACCAATAATACTGACCTTGACACCGCGCCGAGCCGCTTTAATCAATTCAGCCAACACCCAATGACCCGCCTCATCGTTATTCCAAATAAAAGTTTGAATATCAATGCTTTTTTGAGCTGCACGAATCAGGTTGATGCGTACCAGCAGTGATTGTTCACCATGGTCCAGAATCAGCATTTGGTTGTTGTTGGTCATCTGACTGGTGGCGTAGAGTTTGCTAAAGGCTGTTTTTTGAGCACAAGCATCGGCTTCATTGATGGGGCAGGTTAAGGTGACATCTTTTTTCAGCGCAGTCACCGATTCGGCTTGACGCAAAGTTTGGCGGTCAATTTGACAACCGAACAACAAAAAACCCATGATAATTAATAAACCTTGTTTCATTTATTTTAGGGTGTTGATATACACATGATGAACCGGATACAACGTGGCCAAAGCCCCAGCATACCCCTGAATGTCCGTTATATCAGTGAGATAGAGCATTTGCTTGTCTTCTATTAATTGTTGATGCGCTAACACTGAACGTCCCAGATAATACCACAAAACGCCGCCACACAATTTGCACCAGGCTTCTTTTCGGGTCCATAACCGATAAAAAAACAAGCGCCTGTCTTGTGGTTGTAAAGTGGATAAGTAACGGTATTCATCGGTATGAAAATAGCGTTTGCTCAAGGTGAGAAAATCCCGGGTTTTATCCGTACACTCAATGTCCAAGCCCATGGCACCCTTTTTTGAGACAGCATATAAATAAGCGTGGCGACTGTGACTGTATGAAAATTCAACCGCTGCATCGATGTAGGGTTTGCCCTTATCTGTTCGTTTTATCTGAAAACCCGTCGATTCGGGACAGGCATCACTTAACAACTGGTGTACAATACGGTCGCTGTAACTTTTGGCTTTTTTGTTGTCTTGCTGCGGGTTATGATTAAACCACAGCGTGATTTCTTCCTTTCTGTTGATCATTTTATGTCAGACTCCTTACAACACACGCAACACAAACTATGGCACCACATTGCTCAGGCCATCGAAAAAAATAACGGCCTGTCTTTTGCAGAATTTATGCGCATGGCGTTGTATCAGCCCGGTTGCGGCTATTACAGTGCCGGTTTGAAAAAATTGGGTCAGGCGGGTGATTTTATCACAGCGGTTGAACTCGGTTCACTGTTTGCTCAATCATTGGCCCGACAATTTGCTGAAATTACCGGACCGTTAGCGAAAGCCGTTATTTTTGAACTCGGTGCCGGCAGTGGCCGGTTCTGTGCCGATGTTTTGACCGCGTTGGATGCCATGGATGAATCCGGGCGATTGGTGCCGGCGCAGTATCTGATTTTAGAGATCAGCGCAGACTTAAAACAGCAACAACAACAACGCATCAGCACCTTGCCTGAGCATTTAAGACAACGTGTCCAATGGCTTGATGAACCACCAAAAGAACCATTTAACGGCGTTATTTTTGCCAATGAAGTGCTCGATGCCTTACCGGTTGAAGTGTTTCGTTATACCAATAAGCAATACAAGCGGCTTGTTTTACAATTGGACAAGGGACAATTGGTGGAACAATGGCATGATTTTCCGGCACAACTGTTGGCCCAGTTACAAGCCAAAGAATTAACCCTGCCCGATGGTTACCGTTCTGAATTTATACCGCATCTCGATAATTGGATGGCCGGTATCACGGCACCGCTTAATCAGGGTCTGGTTTTATTTGTGGATTATGGCTATGGCCGTGATGTTTATTATCACCCCGAACGTCACACCGGTACCCTGGTGTGCCATCAGCGTCATCGGGCCAATTTTAACCCTTACCACGATGTCGGGGCACAGGATATTACCGCTTTTGTTGACTTTACCGCGGTCGCCGAAGCCCTGAAGGCAGCCGCTTGTGAGGTGGTGGGGTTTAATCACCAAATGGATTTACTGATGGGACTTGGTGTTGAGAACTTAATAAGCACCGATGGTGATTACAGTAATTACTATGCGCAAGCCACGGAATTAAAGCAGCTTATGATGCCGACTGAAATGGGGGAAAAATTTAAATGTATTGCCGCCTTAAAGAACTTAAATAAGACCTTAAGCGGCTTCAAGAGCAACCGTTTACACGATTTATGATGGGTATTTTCATACGCCAAACCCTTGTTTTTTTGTCCGCTAAACCGCATGATATGGGTTTTAGCCATTTTCAAAGTTTGTGTTAGATTCTACCCACCAAACGGCCACCCTGCCTGACATCGCCCAAGAAGAAAAAGCCCACATCGGTGGTCAGTTGCAGTGGGTCGGCATGAGCGACATCGAGATGCCGTTGCAATTAAACGCCGATGTTCAGGTCAAAACCGGTGTTGCCCGGGTACGTGCTGAAGTGTCTTTGGATGATTCAGCCTCCAAAGGCATTCATATGTCGCGGCTGTATCTGGCCTGTGACCGTTTATTCAGTGAACAGGCTGTTGATTTTGATGCCTTAAGTGCTCTGACTGATGAATTTTTAGACAGCCACCGTGATTTGAGCCGTAATGCATTGGTGGAAGTTGAATCCGATATTCTACTGCGCCGTAAAGCCCTGGTCACCGATCATGCCGGCTGGCGCAGCTATCCGATTAAATTAACCGTGGTCAATTGCCAACAAACCGGCACTGCGCGCTATTTGAGTTTTCAGGTGGTGTATTCCAGTACCTGTCCATGTTCAGCGGCGCTTGCACGGCAATTAATTCAAGACAACTTTGACCGTCAATTTGATGGTGACAAGGTTAACAAAGCCGAGGTGCTCGCCTGGCTCGGCAGTACGGAGGGTATTAATGCCACCCCCCACAGCCAACGCAGCACAGCGGTGGTCAAAATAAAATTGAACCATGATCAAAACCGGGTGCCGATTGAGCATTTTATTGAAACCGTTGAAAACACCCTGCAAACCGCCGTCCAAACGGCTGTTAAACGGGCCGATGAACAGGCATTTGCCTTAAGAAATGGTCAAAATCTGATGTTTTGTGAAGACGCCGCACGGCGCATTAAACACGCTTTGGAAAAATCAGAGCGGTTGCAACAATTTCATCTGCGCGTAACGCATCATGAGTCCCTCCATCCCCATGACGCCACCGCTGAAGCCTACAGCGAATAGCCAGGGATAATTTACCCCTTTTTGACTTGACAGGCTGTCAATAAGTCACGACTTATGCACAAGCCATGTTTTGACAGATTGATTCAATCAGTTAGAACGCCTGCTTGCGTTTCGATTTTAAGATAAGGCTGTATGTTACTGATTTATATGCCTTATATTTATTTGGGGAGTTTTTAACCATTTTGACTCACATCACGTCAGGTCATCCTTTTAAGTGCAAATCAGCGACTTATTCACAAAGTTATCCACAGGATATGTGGATAACCACACCAACCATGACTGTGGCAACAATTTTTACCGCGTACCGGGTCTCAATGATAAGATATCTGCCATGAATAACGCAGCACCCCGTATTGTCCAGGTGGCCTTAAAAATCCCTTTTGCGAACACCCTGGATTATCAGTTAACCGGTCAGATTCCCAAACAATTAATCGGGTGCCGGGTGCGTGTGCCATTGGGCAAAAGCAAATTACTGGTCGGCGTTATTATAGGCTTAAAAAATGCCAGCGATATTAAGCAGCTTAAACCAGTTGACGCCATACTTGATGAACAACCCTTATTAAATCAAAACACCCTAAAACTCGTTACCAAAGCGGCTGATTATTACCAAATCAGTTGGGGCGACATGCTGATGACCGCCCTGCCGGCCTGGTTCCGAAAACCTGACAATTCACCCATACCGAAAGAGACCTGGTATAAGGCCAAAACCGATAAAGGAATCGCGCAAGAAAAACTCAAAAAAGCCCCCAAGCAATGGCAAATTTTTGAATACATTTATGACAATGGCCCGCAAATGCCGGCGGCCCTCAGTCACCTGAACAAAGGTGCCGCTGTGTTGTGCAAACAATTGGCCGCAAAAAATTTATTACAAGAATCCGACCGCTCGTTTATTGACAATAAACACATCGAACAACCCGATTTTACACTCACCGATGATCAACAACGGGTGCTTAAGCATATTCACGGGCACAGCAGTCATTTTAATGTCAGTCTGCTCGACGGCATCACCGGCTCCGGTAAAACGGAAGTTTATATCCGCAGTCTTTTACCACTTATAGAAAACGGTCAACAAGCCCTGGTTCTGGTGCCGGAAATTGGTCTCACGCCACAATTATTCCAGACGTTTTCAAAACGTATTCCAGGTCGTCTGGCGGTGTTTCACTCGGGACTATCTGATGGTGCTCGAGCGCGCGTCTGGCAGCAGGCCAGTGCCGGTCATGTGGATGTGGTGGTTGCCACCCGTTCAGGCATCTTTACACCGTTTAAAAAACTGGCCATGATACTGGTGGATGAAGAGCATGATTTAAGCTATAAACAACAGGACGGCGTGCGTTATTCAGCCCGAGATTTAGCCGTTTTACGCGGTCAGATCGAGGACATTCCGGTGGTTTTGGGTTCTGCCACGCCGGCCTTTGAAAGTCTTCGTCATGCCCTGAACGAACATTATCATTGGCTTACCTTACGCAGTCGCACCAACCAAAAAGCCCTGCCCAATATCCAACTGCAAAACCTCGACAGCCGTAAAACCCATGGCGGCTTAACCCGTCAAACACTGAATGAGATTGAACAACAGCTCGACAGTGGTCATCAGGTTTTGGTGTTTTTAAATCGCCGCGGTTGGTCGCCAAAATTATTGTGCCACGATTGTGGCTGGATTGCCGAATGTGATGATTGCGACGCCTATTTAACCTACCACAAACACAAAGACCGGCTGATCTGTCATCATTGTCGCCGGCATTATTCCTTACCCGAGTTTTGCCCCAACTGTGGTTCTCAGGAAATGGACACCTTGGGTGTCGGTACCGAACAAGTGGAAACCGCTTTGCAACAGGAACTCGGCGACTATCGGGTGATTCGTTTTGACCGTGATTCCGTATCAACACCACGGCAATGGCAACAACAATTAGACCGTGTTAGAACTGGCGATCCCTGTGTGATTGTCGGCACCCAAATGCTGGCCAAAGGCCATGATTTTCCACAATTATCGCTGGTGGTGGTGGTTAATGTCGATAACAGCTTTTACTCCACAGACTTCCGCGCCGAAGAATACCTGGCACAACTACTCATCCAGGTTGCAGGACGTGCCGGACGTGCCGAAACCGCCGGTCAGGTGATTATCCAGACCCATCAACCGAAACACGAATTTTTCCATACGCTGCTACAACAAGGCTACGAACAACTGGCCCGTAAAGGCCTGGAACAGCGCCGGGAAATGCAATTCCCGCCCTTCAGCCACATGGCCATTATCCGTGCGCAACACCGCTTTGAAGATAAGCTCGAAGCCTTTTTGCTGGAACTGGTCGATGCCATCGGCCGGGACCCGGAGGTCAGTGTCCTGGGCCCGTTACCGGCACCGATGCAAAAAAAACAAAAGCTGCACCGCATGCAATTGATTCTAAACGCCAGCAACCGCCGCGGCCTGCACCAACTCCTCAAACGACTGCTCAAAAAACACAACCCCACCGCCGGCCCGGTCCGCTGGTTTATCGACATCGACCCGGTCAGCTTTGATTGAATAGTTTTCCCTGAAAAGTCCTTCCAGGCTTTTACAGGTTCGACTGCATATCAAGTCATTGCAAAAACATACATCAACCCTTAAAATAGTCGAATCGAACGATTTAAACGAACTATGGAAAAATTAACTGCAAACACAGCCAAAACAAAGTTTGGCGAATTACTGCTCAAAGCCCAAAAATCACCGGTGCAAATTGATAAAAACGGCCGGCCAGTGGCTGTTGTTATGTCAATGGAAGATTATGAAATGACCGAGCAGATAAAACAAGAATTACTCCAAAAAAGGCTCAGAGCCGCCCACCGGGAAGTTAAAGACGGCCTTTATGAACCGGCTGATGATGTTTTCGAATCACTTTCGGTGAACGAACCGAATCCATGAGAACACTATACATAACTCGACAAGCAAAAGCCGAGTTAGCTGCCATCCAATCCTACACGATTCGCAACTACGGCCATCAACAAGCCAGAAAGTACCTCGCCTCAATCCGAAAAAGCTGCCAACTTATCCAAGCCAATCCGCGTATCGGTTATCATAAAGTTGACTTTAAAGAACCAACTTACGCCTTTCTCATCGAAAAGCATGTGCTTTACTACAGCTTCGATGATAAACATATTTTTCTTCTGGCGGTACTGCATCAAAGCATGCTTCCTAAAAATCACCTCAAGTGAA
Organism: uncultured Marinicella sp.; assembly: GCA_964557625.1. Classification (GTDB taxonomy): domain Bacteria; phylum Pseudomonadota; class Gammaproteobacteria; order Xanthomonadales; family Marinicellaceae; genus Marinicella. Next base: position 3,361 of record CAZLAW010000026.1, on the reverse strand, counting down.
TATCCGCCTATTTTGAAATTCATTGACTCCCCGTCAAAGCATTGCAAACAACCCATCACTCTTCTAAAATAATTAGACAACCAATAAAAAATAAACAATGACCACACAATCCACCATGGACATCTATCACCGCACGGTGATTAATAAATTTCAGATTTATAACAGCTTGTTTTTAAACCTGCCCTTTGACCAGGTTCATCAGGTGGGTGTGTTGTTACCACTGTTAAATCAACAGTGCAAAAAAGGCTATCAGAATAAACAAAGCCCCAAGCAGATTATTGATGATTTTTTCGGTCATCACCTGCCCGAACAAAATAATGATCAACGCATTGCCGTGTTGTTTAAATTGATTCAGTACATTGAACGTCAGATTGTTCTGTTTGATGCCATTGAAGAAGCCGCTTTCACCGAAAACAATGCGCTCGACGGTGCCGGAAGTGTACCATTACTGGCACAGCGCAGTGCTTTTTTGAATAAAACCGCTGAACTCAAAGAAAAGCTAAAGCATTACCATGCCCGCATTGTGCTTACCGCCCACCCCACCCAGTTTTACCCCGGGCCGGTACTGGGTATCATCACCGAATTGTCGCAAGCCATTAAAGATAATAGTTTAAGCGACATCGAAATGCTGTTGCAACAACTCGGTAAAACACCGCTTTACAGCAAACAAAAACCCACACCGTTCGAAGAAGCCGCCAGTTTAACCTGGTATTTAGAAAACGTCTTTTACAAAGCCGTCCAAGACATAAACAAGCGTCTGGAAAACCACATCTACCCAGACGGTCAACTACCCGAAAACGCCTTTATCGAAGTGGGCTTCTGGCCCGGTGGCGACCGTGATGGCAATCCCTATGTAACCGCCGACACCACGCTTAAAGTGGCACGACGTTTACGCAGCAGTATTCTTAAATGCTATTACCGTCACGTCCGTGATTTAAAACGCCGACTCACCTTTAAGAACATTGAAGACCAGGTCAGTGATATTGAACAAAAACTGTACACCGGTGCTTACACCAACCCAGAACACTATGATTACAGCGCCGAGCAATTACTCGATGATTTAAAAACCATAAAAACTGACTTAAACAACGACCACCAAGGCTTATTTGTCGATCACGTCGAAGCCCTGATTCGTCAGGTACATAGTTTTGGCTTTCATTTCGCACCACTTGATATTCGCCAGGATTCGCGAATCTTAACAGCGGTACAAGCGGTGCTCAATAAGGAACAAGACAATCGCGATGCGTTACCGGTTAAGGATACCCTGGCCACGATACAAGCCATGGTGAAAATCCAAAAAGACAACGGCCATTCAGGATGTCAGCGTTTTATTATCAGTAATTGTCAATCGGTGGCACATGTCAAAACTGTCATGGATCTGATGCACAAAGCTGATTTGCCCAAACCTTTTCCGGTGGATATTGTGCCTTTATTTGAAACCATTGAAGATTTGCGGGTTGCACCCGAGGTAATGGCGACTTTATACACGGATGATAAATATGGTGAACATCTGAAACACCGGAACAACCGCCAAACCATTATGCTGGGTTTTTCCGACGGCACCAAAGACGGTGGTTACATCGCCGCCAACTGGGCCATTTTAAAAGCCAAAGAAGCGCTGTCTAAAGTGGCCAAAGAACACGGCGTTGAGGTGGTGTTTTTCGATGGTCGTGGCGGTCCGCCGGCCCGCGGTGGTGGAGAAACCCACCAGTTTTATGCTTCCTTAAGTCCGCATATCCAGAACCACGCCACCCAGCTAACCATTCAGGGCCAAACCATTTCGGCCAATTTCGGCAACCCAGATACCGCTCAATACAACCTTGAACAACTGTTAAGTGCCGGGGTATTTAACGCCATTAATCCACCTAAAGACGCCTGGCATGATGGTGCTTACGAAATTCTGCAACAACTCGCTGATATCAGTTTTAACCATTATCAGGATTTTAAACATCACCCGAAATTTGTGCCGTATTTAGAACAAATCAGCACCCTCAAATACTACGGCCAAACCAACATCTCCAGCCGCCCCACCAAACGCGGTGATGATGACGCCGGTCTGGTGTTCGAAGACCTGCGCGCCATTCCTTTCGTCGGTGCCTGGAGCCAGTTGAAACAAAACGTGCTGGGTTATTACGGCGTCGGCACCGCCTTACAACAACTGATTGATGATGGCCGCTTAGATGACCTACAACAACTTTATAAAACCTCAGGTTTTTTTAAAACCCTGATGGACAACTGCATGATGTCCCTGGCCAAATCCTATATGCCATTAACCGCCTACCTGGAACAAGACCCGCGATTTGGTGATTTCTGGCGCCTGATCAAAGATGAATTCGAACGCAGCCGCGAATGCCTGCTCGCCGTTTCCGCACAAAAAGAACTCCTCGCCGACCAAAAACGCCGCAACGCCTCCATCCAGATCCGTGAAAATATCGTTCTACCGTTGTTAACCATTCAACAATACGCCTTACAAACCATCGAAGATTTAAAAAAACAAAACGCCGATCCGAAGACAATCCAAACTTATGAAAACATGGTCACCCGCTCCCTCTACGGCAACATCAACGCCAGCCGAAACGCGGTATAAACAACGACAGTCGTCCCGAGCGAGCGGAGCGAGTCGAGGGACCTCCCAACCCAATCCATATCTAAAACCCTAAAGTATAAACAACCACCTCGCAACATATTCGGGCTACCCTAAGAGGCCTACTTTTGGTGACCGGAGAACCAATTAAAGGATAAACTTACGTCCTGTAAATTATCCGATGTCCCATAATGCTAATCAAATCATGCTTATAAAAAACATAACTTTGAGACTCAAATTAAATTAGCATATCCCTCTAAAAAATCCACAGTCTGCAGTAACTCTTGTTGCAGCAGAATATCGATAAATTCCTGCGGGTTATATGCTGGCATTGTAAGTGCGGCCCTTTGTTTCTTAAAACAATCTATAACTAATGGTGTATTAAGGTCAAATTGATAAATAATAAAATCATCGGGATGAATCGCCTCAATATCATATGCATTCAATATTTTATTCGGAAAATCTTTCAGGTTTTTCGTCATGATTGCATCTGATTTCGAATGAATGGCTGCCGCTAACACATGTCCGTCATTTTTATCGGGTAATGCTAAGTGTTCAATTAAATATTCAAAGCCTTCAACTTTGCATCCCTGACATTTTGATCCATTACTGCCTGAATTTTTCTTAATTTAGCGACTGGAATTCTTTTCTTGTTTGAAAGATTGTTGATCCATTCATCGTGAATCCTGTCAGTCCACCTTGCTTTGAACAAATCTGTCACTGCAAGTCGCATAAGTATGTCCCTTAATGGTGCCGGGTACAAAACACAGGCATCAT
>CAZLAW010000025.1:0-22254 GCA_964557625.1 uncultured Marinicella sp. | reverse complement strand
ATTAGAAAAACAGGATAAACAGAACAAACAAGGTAATGATGTGGCCGACTTGTGGAATTACAGCCTTTCGTGCATTACGTCAGCAACTGATCCAGGTATTGATAGGCCACTTCGGTGGGTTTGTTGAGTTTAGAAGCGTCTTCGGAGGGCCACACTTTGGCCCGCAGAGTGGTGGGCATCGGTGGTGGTGTCAGGGTGCTGACAGTGACGCCCTGGTTTTCACATTCCTGTCTTAAGATTTTAGCGAATTGTTCGATGGCGGCTTTGCCGACGCCGTATTGGCCCCAGTAAGCTTTGGCAGTCAGATTTAAGTCATCGAGCGTAAAGATAATATGGCCTTTGGCCTTCAGCAACAACGGCAACAGCGCCTGGGTTAAGAAAATCGGGGAATTGACATTGACTTGCATTTCTTTCAGCCAGCGGGATGCTTCATAGAGCAGGAAAGGAGATAAACTGCTGAATTCTACGGCCGTGTGTATCAGGCCGTCCAGTTGTCCAAAATGAGTTTCTAACTGCTTGGCCAGTTTAATGTAATCATTGGGGGTGGCACCGACCAGGTTCATGGGATAAATCACCGGTTCAGGACAGTCGCGTTTGACCAATTCATCACAGAGACGATCCAGGGCTTTAGGGCTTTTGTCGCTGATGACTAAATTAACGTTTTGACGGGACAGTTGTAAGGCCAGTGCTGAACCGAGGCCGCCGCAGGCGCCGGTCAAGAAAATGGTTTTCCCGTTCAGTTGTTGGTATTTGTCCATGTCAAGCTCAAGTCGATGTGCCTGAATTTTAACAGTTTTAATCAAGAGTTAAATAACTATTTCATCATTACATTGCTGCCGGTGACGATTTTTGTCAGCTTAACCATGAAATTTATACCCGATGGCATATAAATGGGTTTGTTTCAGAAGGGTGGTCTCGGACATGCCTGACTATTGGTAGTTCTTTGTGATGACCATCGGGTCTTTATTAACTGTTACAAACTCGTTAAATAATTCGACCGGATGGTGTTTTTTTTATGGTACTATTTATGCCTTTCGTGGTTTGGCGCCATCAAGCGCGGCCAAATAATTTTCACTGAACTAAAAAAATCAATTCTATGAATTCAAACACAAACCCTTTATCCGCATCCACAGCAAACCTCAATCCCCAAGTCATGAATCATCCGGCGGGACTTTTTATTTTATTCTTTACCGAAATGTGGGAGCGTTTCAGTTACTACGGTATGCGGGCCTTATTGGTCCTTTTTTTGGTCACGGCCATTTCAGACGGTGGTTGGGGTTGGTCCAGAGAAAATGCCGGTGTGTTATATGCCTGGTATACCGGTCTGGTGTATTTAACCCCTTTAATCGGTGGTTGGTTGGCAGACCGCTATATGGGGTTTAAATCAGCCGTTGTTTGGGGTGCATTATTAATGACCTTAGGTCATGGCTCTTTAGCGCTTGAAACACAAGTCAGTTTTTATGCCGGTTTGGCTTTGTTGATTGCCGGCAATGGTTTATTTAAACCCAATATTTCATCGATGGTGGGCGGCCTATATAAAGATGATAAGAAAAAAGACAGTGCCTACACCATCTTTTATATGGGCATTAACGCCGGTGCTTTTTTAGGTATTATGTTGTGCGGTTATGTCGGTGAGATGGTCGGTTGGTCTTATGGATTTGGTCTGGCCGGTGTGTTTATGTTTTTTGGTTTATTGCAGTTTTATTTTGCCCGAAAATTGCTGGGCACTAACGGTGATAAACCGATGCGGGTTAATGTCGCAGAAGACTTGCATGAAATCCAGGACCATCCACTTGAGAAAAAAGACAAGGATCGTTTAATGGTTATTGCCGTTTTTGCACTTTTTGTGGTGGTGTTTTGGTGGGCGTTTGAACAAGCCGGCAGTTCCATGACCATATTTGCCAAAGATTATACCGGTCGGATATTAACCGGCACCACAGCAACTTTTTATATTTGGGCTAATTTCTTTTTAACCGTGGTACCCGTGGCAGTGGTCACATTGGTGTTGTTTCTTTTGTTTAAACAAACTTTTAAACAAATACCCTTATCGAATATTTTTCTGGGCACCAGTTTTGCCATCATTTGGGCGATTGTTATTTGGAAAGTGTACAGTGAGTTTTCATCTGCTGATCAAATTGAAGTACCGGCTTCCTGGTTTGGAATTTTAAATTCATTCTTCATTATTACCCTGGCACCGTTATTTTCTAAATTATGGGAAACACGATTTAATCCTTCAGGGCCGGCCAAATTTGCGTTGGGCTTGGTGCTTTTAGGCATTGGTTTTGGCTTTTTGGCTTATGGTGCAGGCAGTATTAAAGATGGTGCCAGCACCGCTTCTGTGTCAATGTTTTGGTTAATTGCGGCGTACTTTTTCCACACCACCGGTGAATTGTGTTTATCACCGGTTGGCTTATCTTATGTCAGTAAATTAGCACCGAAGAAGCTGCTGGGTCTGATGTTTGGTGTTTGGTTCCTGGCAAACTTTGTGGCTAATCTGGTCGGTGGTTATACCGCCAGCTACATTGATGACATTAATGCCAGTATGGGCTTGTCCGGATTCTTTATGATATTTACGGCCATTCCAATCGCCGCCGGGGTGTTGATGATGGTATTATCACCCTGGTTACGTAAACGCATGCATGGTATTCACTAAATAGAGGAGTTATTAAATGACGACTGAAACAATAAACCCGAACGCTGTAGGTGATGGGAAAGACTATAAAACCTTATGGGGGCATCCCATTGGTTTGTATGTGTGTTTTGCCACTGAATTATGGGAGCGGTTTTCATTCTATGGAATGAAATACCTGTTATTACTTTATTTAACCAAATACCATTTATTCACCGATGAAAACGGACTGAGTATTGTCGGTGCTTATGCCGGCCTGGTCTATGCCTTGCCGTTGGTGGGCGGCTTATTGGCCGATCGCTATCTGGGGATGCGAAAGGCGGTGATTTTTGGCGGTATATTGTTGGTCATGGGTCACTTATTGATGGCGGTGGAAGGCACCAAAGCGACCATGGTGGCCGGTGAAGTTATACGCGATAACTTTGCCATTAATGTCTTTTATTTAGCTCTGGCATTGATTGTCCTGGGGGTGGGGTTCTTAAAACCGAATATATCCACCATTGTCGGCAAACTGTATCATGAAGATGATCCACGTCGAGATTCGGGTTTTACCATTTTTTATCAGGGCATCAATATCGGTTCCTTTGTGGCCACCATTATTTGTGCCTGGCTGGGTGAAACCTACGGCTGGAGCTATGGTTTCGGTGCCGCCGGACTGGGTATGTTGATTGGCCTGGTGACTTTTTTATGGGGGCAAAAATACCTCTATGGCCATGCCGAGCCGAATAACCCTAAAGTATTAAAAGAATCTTTCTTAGGTCCTATTAATAAGGAGTGGGGTATTTATATCTTATCCACTTTGTCGTTAATTCTGGTTTGGTTTTTGGTGCAAAAAATCGCCATTGTGTTTTTCACCCAAAACTTATTTTTATTGATGTCGGTGGTGGGTTTAACCTATTACGCCATGTTTTATAAAAATGAAGACCAGAACCGCGGCCTGGCGAAAATTTTTGCCACCGTGATTGTGTTGTTTGGTCTGATGGCGGTGATTGGTTTTACCATTGATCACTTTCCTGATTCAATGTTAAGCCATGTGGCTTTATTTAATCAATTTGAAACCTGGATTGAACCCTTGGCTTATGTGTTGCTGGGTATGATTATTGCCTTTAGTATTTACGGCTTTTTAAAAACCTCCGGTGAAAGTTATTCACGCATGATTGTGTTGATGTTTTTAATTGTTTCCACCATTGTGTTTTGGGCCTTGTTTGAGCAATCAGCCAGTTCCATGACCTTATTTGCCGATCGGGTGGTGGATCGCCGGCTAATCAATGCCCAATTAACCAATGGGGATGCCTGGATATTTTATGTGCTGGCAGTGCTTTCTTTTGCTGTGGCCGGTTTTGGTTTTAAAACCGCCAATGCTTATCGCCGGATTCATAACAGCCCGTTAAAGTTCGTATTGATGCCAACCGTATTAATCGGCTTAATTGATATTGTGCTGGTGTTAGGCGTTGTTATTTATCAATTTGGGGGTGAATGGATTACTTACTTTTCGTATTTAGGTATCTTTTTATTGTTACTCACTTCGGTGGTCAAAGCCATGTCACTGGCGTTTATCTTAATCGGCTTTTTCTTTAATCGCGATAAAGCCACCACCGTCACCCAAACCGACGCCACCTCTTCGGCGGCCAGTATCAGCATTATTGCGGTCACCATGTTAATCGTGGGTGCCATATGCGCTTATTATGGTCTGGTGCATTTGGGTGGTTTAGCCGATGGGCAGGTCGAAAGCCTGGTGATTGAACCCACTGCCGGCCAGTTTGGCTCTTTGAATGCCTTATTTATCTTTACGCTGGCGCCGTTGTTTGCGGCTTTGTGGGTGAAATTAGCGCGGGTTAATTTAGACCCCAATACACCGGTGAAATTTTCCCTGGGTTTGATTCAGGTCGGTTTGGGCTTCGGGGCTTTATTAATTGGCGCTTTAACGCCGAATGAAGCCGGAAAAGTGGCCTGGGTGTGGTTGATGCTGGCTTATTTATTACACACCACCGGAGAATTAAGCTTATCACCGGTGGGTCTATCGGCGGTGACTAAACTCTCGATTAAGAGCGTTGTCAGCATGGTCATGGGTGTGTGGTTTCTGGCCACATCGCTGTCTGAAGTGGTGGCCGTGTTGCTGGCCAAGATTGCCGCATTAGACCAGCAAGAGCTGCTGACCTTGACCGTGACAGAGCAACTGGACAAATACAATGAACTGTGGACCACCTTGCTCTATCTGGGTGTGGGCTTCGGTTTAGTGCTGTTATTGCTCAGTCCGCTGTTGAAAAAAGGCATGAAAGGCATACATTAAGGGTATCTTTATGCTGAAAGCCCCTGAAGACATTGGTGCTTGAGGGGCTTTTTTATCCCATGCCTGTTTATTGTTATTTACACGCTGAAAAAACCGCCTGTGATTTATGTCGCAAAGGCTTTGAGGTGCGTCAAAAGTTAACTGATGCGCCTTTGCAGGCCTGTCCCGAATGTGGCGCAAAACTGAAAAAAATTATCACCAAAGTGAATGTCCACACCGGCTTAACCAGCGGTGGGGGGCATACCTTAAGTGAAAAGAATATCACCCAACAAGGTTTTACTCAATACCGAAAGGTGGGTCCGGGACAATATGAAAAAACCGCCGGCAAACAAGGTCCCGATCAGTTTAATGCCAAAGACCTTTAAATAAGATAAAGAATACTGTGTCGAATGCGCCGTGAAAGGATGGCCTTGGCGCCTAAGTACATGGGTTCTAAGTTGTCGGTTAATATGATTTTACCACTGTCATCAATCTCAATGATGGATTCTTCGGCCAATTGTTTAATAAAATGTTTGAACAGATTTTTATCAAAAAAGTCCGGCGAATTAAACTCGTATAAGAGTGTGAGCTGGCTGGCAATCTGGTGACACAGGGATTCCAATTCGTTGGCACTTAACACCCCCGAGCCTTTGGATTTAAGCACCGCAATGACGATAAAAAAGCGCTCATAGGTTTGCATCAGGGCATTGGCCAATACCCGCAGTTTACCTGCTTGCATGGAGCCACCGGCATGGCGTTGCAGTACCCGTCCATCAGATATCAGCAAATCATATTTTTTAAACAACTGTAGTGTCTGACGACCGTATTCGATGAATTCTTCTCGGCTCCATTTTAAGAACAGTTCATTTTTAATATAGGGGTATATAATCGCCATGATGCGTAACAGGTCCTTGCGTGGGTATTTGGCCTGGTTAATAAAAAACATGGCGATAAAAGAGCTGGCGGCAAAAAGATGCAACACGTTATTGCGGTAATAAGTCATCATCACCCCCATATCTTGTTTGACCCGGATAACATCACCCAGATTATGTTCAACCCGTTCAATAAAGCCGAGTTTTATGCCATGATCGATGATGTCCGCCTCACTTAAACCGGTGATGGTGGTTCGCGCTGAATAAGGTAAGTCTTTTAATAAGCCTTTATACAGTTGTATTTGTGCCGTCAGATTACTGACTGAGGCCGCCTGATTGGGGGTGGACAATAAACTGACGGCCAATAAATTGATGGGATTGACATGCGACGCCTCGTTGATGTGCGTTAAAATCAATTGACCGGCTTCAGACACCACCTCTTTGAACCAGGGTGGTTTTTCTTTGACCCCCAGTTTTATACCACGCCAGTCGGGATTATGCTTATCCAGTAAGTCATCGAGTTCGATGGCTTCGGCAAAATTAACGGTTAAACGGCCGTACTGATCTTTTAACAGCTTAAGGGTTTTAAACAGTCCGCCGATGGATTCCTTTTTCTTAGCCTGGCCGCCCAGTTCAGATTTATAAGAAGCCCCCTCCATCAGTTTTTCATAGTTCAGTGAAGCCGGTATAAACACCAATGGTTTTCCGCGCTCGTTGATGTAACTGCGCACGGTCATGGCCAGCATACCGGCTTTGGGATGCAGTAAGCGTCCGGTGCGGCTGCGGGTGCCTTCAATAAAATACTCAATGGAAACACCGTGGGCAATCAAAGAGCTTAAATACTCTGAAAATATGGTGGAATACAGTGTTGAATTAAACGAACGACGAATAAAAAAAGCACCTGAACCACGCAATATGCGTCCAATGACAGGCAAGTTTAAATTAATGCCGGCGGCAATATGTGGTGGTACCAGGCCTTTTTCGTAAAGAGAATAAGACAGGATCAAATAGTCAATATGGCTGCGGTGACAGGGGGTGTAAATGATTTCCTTTTCGGTGGTTAAGTTACGGAACTCAGCATAAAAATTCAATTTGACGCCATCATAGACTTTGGTCCAGAACCAGCGAAAAACTTTATGCATTAATCGGATGCTGCTGTAGGAATAATCTGCGGCTATTTCACGAATAATTTTTTCAGCTTCACGTTGGGCTTTATCCTGGCTTATTTTTTGTCTTTGGGCATAGTGTTTGATTTCATCTTGAACCACGGCCCGCGATAAAATATTTTTCGCAATGGTGCGTCGATGGGATAAATCCTGACCCACCACCGCGGTTTTTACCCGGTTGAAATGTAAGCGCAAAACCCGTGACAGTTTATGCGCCAAAACGCTTGAATCATCTTCTGTTGAACCCAGGTTTTTATCGATGACAATCGGTCGGCTTAAACGCACCAGGGTGTGGTTGCCGTGAGCCAGAATGCTGAAAAATTTGCGTATTCGCCCGGTCAGCCCCCAGCGTTCTGAGAATAGTATCTTGAACAAACCATGGTCTTTATCCGGCGCCCGGCCTAAAAAGACAGACACCGGCACCAATTGCAGTGATTTGCCGGGGTTTTGCTGAATGGTTTGGATCAGTTGATCCAGTTGTTGTTCAAAGGGTTTATATTCTACCCGACGTCGAAACAAGCCGCTGATTTTTTTGTTGGCCAAAATAGCCATGGCTTGAGACTGGCCGGTATCGGCCGCAGGATCAATTAAAGCCACCGGCTTGGGTAAATGACCGCGCCTGATTTCTTCCTGTAAAATGCTTCTGGAAACTGTGGAGTCTTCCGACAACACATACACAAAGGGTTGTCGGCTATCCACCTCTAAAGTGCTTACATCATCGGGACTGAATTCCACCCGGACCCGCAGATAGAGTATTTTGCTGAGCAATGACATGGTCAGTACGGGTGACTCGCCGAGCCACCCGTTAGGATTAAGATTGGGGGTTAATTACCCAAAGGCCGTCTCGTTTAGCCATGGTGACCTCAGAGCAGGCGGTTTTTCCAAACACTTCAAAGCTGGCAATTAACGTGGCTTTGTCACCATTGACATTAACATCGCTGACTTCCGCTGAACGCAAAATGGCGTTGACATCAATACCATGGGCATTGAGGGCATTTTTAAAGCCATCAAAGACATCACCACCCATATCCAGGGCCTGGTTAAAATTAAGTTGCTGCAGGTCATCGGCGGAAGACAGGTTCAGATTTTGGCCGGTTTTGACCAATTCAGCAACACTGTTTTTGACCTTGTCCTCTTGCAAAATATCGTTGTCCATGATCCAGGTCACGGTACCGTCCACCACTTCTGAATTGCTGTCACAACGCGGTGCCAAACTGGTTTGGTCGGTACCCAATTGTTGGCCAATTTGGTCTTTGGCGCCCATCAGCATCATCGGCATAAAGGCGCGAATTTGTGTCAGCTGAGGCGCAATCATGTTATAAATTTGTTCCTCGGCATTGACCTGGTTAATCATTTGCAGAGCCTGGTTGAACTGCATTTTTTGCTGTTCGTCCATGGGTTGTTTCTGCTGGCTTTCAAATTCGCTGACTAATTCATTGTATTTTTCTTCAGACAGGCTGTTTTGAATGGCTGATTTAATATCGCTGTCGGCCAGGGTATGCATGGTTAATAAAAAAGCCCCGTCAGGGGTGTTTTTGTCCAGGTCGGAGGCATCAATCTGACCGGGCTCATCGCCGCCACAAGCCACCATGATTAAAGCGGTGCTCAATAGTAGTAAAGTGTTACGGATTAAATTTTTCATCGTCTATTGTCATTAAAAAAGGCATCCATTATCCATGTAAATTCCTCTATTCACAAGTTTGTTAAAGTATATAACGGCTTAAATCGTCGTCTTTGGCCAGCTCACCCACAGTTTTGTCTACCAGTTCAGCATTAATCACGTAGTCTTTACCGGCGTTGTCACTGGCCACAAAGGCCACTTCATCGAGAATTTTTTCAAGTACGGTGTGTAAGCGTCTGGCACCAATGTTCTCGGTGCTTTCATTCACTGAGTAAGAAATTTCGGCAATCCGCTTAATGCCGTCTTCGGTGAACACCAAATCAACATCTTCGGTGCCGATTAGGGCTTTATATTGTTCAGTCAGCGAGTGCTTGGGCTCGGTTAAAATCCGTTCAAAGTCTTCACTGGTTAAGGCCCGCAATTCAACCCGAATTGGTAATCGACCCTGCAGTTCGGGAATCAAATCGGAGGGTTTGGCCAGATGAAATGCACCTGAGGCGACAAACAAAATGTAGTCGGTTTTAATCTGGCCGTATTTGGTTTTAACCACAGTGCCTTCTATTAAGGGCAATAAATCACGTTGCACACCTTCTCGTGACACCTGGCCGGAATCACCCAGGCCGCTGCCTTTGGCCACCTTATCGATTTCGTCCAGAAACACAATGCCGTTTTGTTCGGCATTTTGTAAGGCCTGGTGTTTAATTTCTTCTTCATTCACCAGCTTTTGCGCTTCTTCTTCCACCAAAATCGGACGGGCGGCTTTGATGGTGAGTTTTTTGGTTTGTTGCTTTTTGCGACCCATGCTTTCAAACATGCTTTGCAGTTGGTCGGTCATTTCTTCCATGCCGGGCGGACCCATAATATCCACCCCGAGGTTTTGGCTGACCTTGATTTCAATCTCTTTGTCTTCCAAATCACCGTTGCGTAAGCGCTCCAGAAATTTCTGACGGGTGGCATTTTCACGTGGTGCATCGGTTTCGCCGGGAATCGTGGATGATTCACTGCGTTGGGGCAGCAGATAATCCAGTATCCGCTGCTCTGCGGAGGCTTCAGCTTTCTTCACCACTTTGCGTTTGGCCGCTTCACGGGTCCGTTTCATCGAGGTTTCCACCAGATCGCGGATGATGGATTCCACATCTTTGCCGACGTAGCCGACTTCGGTGAATTTGGTCGATTCAACCTTAATAAACGGTGCATCAGCCAACACCGCCAGACGCCGGGCAATTTCAGTTTTACCGACACCGGTGGGACCTATCATTAAAATATTTTTTGGGGTAATTTCTTTGGCCAACTGCGGATCCAGTTGCATACGACGCCAGCGATTACGCAAAGCAATGGCGACGGCGCGTTTGGCCTGGTTTTGACCAATAATGTGTTTGTCCAATTCCTGGACAATTTCTCGGGGAGTCATGTTGTTTGACATAGGTGTTCCTTATAAATCTAATGTTTCAATGGTGTGGTTGTGGTTGGTGTAAATGCAAATATCACCGGCAATGGTTAAGGCATCCTTGACCAATTGGTCGGCCGGTATTTCACTGTTTTTCATCATCGCCAGCGCCGCTGCCTGGGCAAAAGGTCCACCCGAGCCGATGGCAATCAGGCCGTGCTCCGGTTCAATAACATCACCGTTACCGGAGATTATTAAGGAGGTGGTTTTATCAGCCACCGCCAACAGCGCTTCGAGGCGTCCCAGCCGGCGATCGGTGCGCCATTCCTTGGCCATCTCCACCGCAGAACGGGTCAGATGGCCGGAGTGTTTTTCCAGTTTGCCTTCAAACACCTCGAACAAGGTAAAAGCATCGGCGGTGGCGCCGGCAAAACCAGCCAGTACTTTATTATTATACAGTCGGCGAATTTTACGGGCATTGGATTTCATGATGGTGTTGCCCAGGGTAACCTGACCGTCGCCGCCAATAACCACTTGCTGTTCGTTGCGGTAACTGACAATGGTGGTACCGCGATAATTGTGCATGGATTCTTTCATGGTGTCGGGAATGTAGAGTACTCCATGAAATGGGTCGTGGCGCCTAAAATTCAAGCAAAAAATAATACCGGGTCGAATAGTGACTGATGGTGCTTTTCTCTGATCAGCGGCTACCACTATAATAAGCCCATGAAACTAAATTCAAAATCTTTGCTGGCCGTCGGTTTATTGTTGGTGGGATTGCTGCTGTTATTGCTGCTATTGGTACTGGCGGAAAAATTGTTGAGTATCTGGCATTATTTACAGCAAGCACCGCTGTGGTTCTGGTTATTGTATGGTGTGGCGATTGTGGTGGTGGCCGCTTTACCACTGTGGTTGTGGTTTAAGTGGACCCGACCAAAAGAGCCGCAAGACAGCATACCTGAAATCGTCGATGAAGCCGGGTTAAGACACGCTTTAGACACGGCGCAACAACGAGGTATTGACACCACAGAAGCACAGCAGGAACTGGATGAATTGTCACGGCGGCGTGATAATCAGCGATTTTATGTCTGTTTGTTCGGTCAGGCGTCCAGCGGTAAATCTTCATTGGTTCAGGCAATGATACCCGAAGCCCATACCGAAATAGATGTGATCAAGGGCACCACACTTGAGGTGCTGCGTTATCAATACGGGTCGCTTGAAATCACGGATTTACCGGGGTTTGATGCGCTTGATCAGGACCAGTTGACGCAACTGGCATTGAGCGAAGGTCAGCGCGCCCACGTGGTGGTGTTTATGCTCAACGGTGATTTTACCCGCACCGAAATGACATTTTTTCGGGCTTTAAAAAAATGGCACAAGCCGATGGTGATTGCACTGAATAAATCCGATCGTTACAGCGCAGAAGAATTGGCAACCATTCAGCAAGCCATTATCGACAAAGTTGACCGCCAACATCCGGTGGTCACCATTTCCAGCGGTGGCCAAGAAACCGTGATAAAGACGTATCCTGATGGCCGCCAAAGTACCGAAACAATCGCTCGTCCGCCGGATATTGAGCCATTAATTAAAGCTTTACAGCAGGTGGTGCGCGATGATGGGGACAGTCTGCATCGTTTTCGTGATGCCGGCTTGTTGATGTTGGCCGAACAAAAATTAACCGCCGCCACCGCACAGCATAATGAAACTGCGGCGCTGCGCACCATTGAACGCCACAGCAAACGTGCCATGGTTGGTGCCATGGCGTCGATTGCACCGGGTTCTGATATCATTATTCAAGGTGCGATTGGTAGCCAAATGCTGAAAGAATTGTGTCAGATTTATCAGGTGCCGATTAAACAGCTTCAAATCGACGATATTTTACGGGCCGCCGGCAGTAAACTGAAAACATCCACCTCGATGGTACTGGCGGTGTCCGGTAATGCCCTGAAATCTTTTCCCGGGATTGGCACCATCACCGGTGGATTATTACATGCAGTGGCTTATGGGCTTATTTTTAATGCTTTGGGGCGGGCTGTGATGACCACATTAAATGAAACAGGACGCTTAGACAGCGAACAAACCAAACAAATTTTTGAGGATAACTTACTTGGATCTTCTGACAAAATGGCAAAAAATTTGGCACAAATGGCGCTCGCCGTCAAAGCCAAAAAATCAAGCCAAAAATAAAACACCTAAAGAAACCCATCACGTTGACGGGCAAGCGGTGACGACAGACGCTGGGCAAACGGTCGCAAACCCGGAGCGACAAGCGGCAGACAGTTTGCGCAAGCTGCTTAATGACAGCCGCATCCCACCGGCGGTGCGTAATCAACTCAGTGGTGAGTATCAACAGCTTGAGCGGCTGATTGAAAAACTCGACAAAAGTGCGGTGCATATTGTGGCCTTTGGTCGGGTTAGCACCGGCAAATCATCTTTACTCAATGCCTTATCCGGTACCGATTACTTTTCCGTCAGTCCTTTGCATGGCGAAACCAAGCACAGTCGGCCGATGGATTGGCCGACCCACAGAGAACAATCGATGGTGCTGGTTGACACCCCCGGCACCGATGAATTGGGCGGTGAAGAACGTGAGCAGATGGCCCGTGATGCCGCACGCATGGCCGATGTTATGTTATTTGTGGTGGATGGTGATGTCAGCGCCTCAGAATTACAACAGTTACAAGCCATCAGTAACCCGCATCGGCTGGTGATTGCGGTGATTAATAAAGCCGACTTATACCCTGAAGATGAATTGACACAATTAAAAGCCTCGGTTGAACAAAAATTGGCAGGTTTGTGTCATGCGGTGGTCACTGCCAGTGCCGATCCACGACCTATTAAAGTGCTTAGCACCGACGAATCAGGACAAGAGCAGGTTTGCAAACGGGAACGTACGCCGGATATCGATGCGTTGAAACAGGCTTTGTGGCAATTGTTGGATCAAGAGGGTAAAGCCCTGACTGCCATCAATGCCGGTATATTTGCCGGTCAAATCAGTGATCAAATTGCCGATAAAATGGTGGCTGCCCGCAGACAGGCAGCGGATAAAATTATCAGAACCTATTCATTGGCCAAAGGTGTGGGGGTGGCTTTTAACCCCATTCCGGTGGCTGATTTACTGGTGGCGGCCGGCGTGGATGTGGCCATGGTTCGGCAACTCTCGAAGTTATACGGTCTGCCCATGGGGCGCGCAGAAGCCACCCGCCTGGCAATGACCATTATGGCCCAATTGGCGTTGTTAATGGGCGCTGTGTGGGGTGTGAATTTATTGTCTTCTGCTTTGAAAACAGTCAGTGTCGGCTTGTCGACCTCGGTGACGGCAGTGGCGCAGGGTTCTCTGGCATATTATGCCACCTATTTGGTGGGTCAAATTGCCACCCACTATTTTAAGTCAGGTTATTCCTGGGGTGAAGCCGGGCCAAAAAAAGTGGCCATGAAAATTCTCAAAGAGCTGGATCGGGATTCGATATTGCTGGAGGCCAGAAGCCAAATTCTGGCGTTGATTAAAAATAAGACAAACCGTTAAGTGAGAATGGTTATGATTTAACCATGATGGCACTTAAATATCAGGATAATCTCACAGTATGGCTATGAAAAAACCTTAAAATCTTGTAAAATTGCGCGAGTTTATTCACACTACTTTTTAACTTGAACCTTTGGCCTTCATGGTCTGAAGAGGTGAGTTTATCATATTAGGGGTTATTTCAATGACTGATAATGTCAACAAAAGCCGCCGTAATTTATTAATTGGTACCTCTGCAGTCGGCGTCATCGGTGCCGGTTTTGCTGCTGTGCCCTTTATTAAATCATGGCTTCCATCGGAACGGGCCAAAGCCGCCGGTAGTCCGGTTAAAGCAGATATTTCCAAAATTGAACCGGGTCAAATGATTAATGTCCTGTGGCGCGGTCAGCCGGTTTTTATTGTTAACCGAACCGAGAAACAAATGGCGGTGTTGGATTCACTGACCGACCGTTTAAAAGATCCAAATGATGAAACCAGCATCCAGCCTGATTTTATTGACAGCGAATACCGCGCTAAACGTAAAAATTTGCTGGTGGTTATCGGCATTTGTACCCATTTAGGATGCTCACCGAAATATTACCCGGATCTGGTGCCACAATCTTTTGACAGCGAATGGCAAGGTGGTTTTTATTGCCCCTGTCATAATTCCCGGTTTGACATTTCCGGACGGGTTTATAAAGGTTCGCCGGCCAGTCGTAATCTGGACATTCCCCCTTACACATTTTTAGATGAAAATATCATCGAAATTGGTACTGACGGAGGCACAGCCTGATGGGTAAAATAGCAAGCTCAAGAACAAAAAGCCGCAACAGTCTGATGGATTGGTTTAATCAGCGGTTGCCGGTGACACAGTTTTATAAAGACCATTTGTCTGAATATTACGCACCAAAAAACTTTAATTTTTGGTACTTTTTCGGTTCATTAGCCTTGTTGGTTTTGGTTAATCAAATAGTGACCGGTATTTGGTTAACCATGCATTATAAACCCGATGCGGACCAGGCTTTTGGCATGGTTGAGTACATTATGCGTGATGTGCCCTGGGGTTGGTTAATTCGATACCTGCACACCACCGGAGCTTCGGCTTTCTTTGTGGTGATTTACCTGCATATGTTCCGGGGTTTGCTGTACGGTTCATACAAAAAACCCCGTGAACTGATATGGGTTTTCGGTATGATTATTTACCTGGCGCTGATGGCAGAAGCTTTTATGGGTTATGTGCTGCCCTGGGGTAACATGTCTTACTGGGGTGCCAAAGTGATTACTCAATTATTTGCCGCGGTTCCCTGGGTCGGTGATACCCTGGTTGAATGGGTGCGCGGTGATTATTTAATCTCTGATGCCACCTTAAACCGTTTCTTTGCCTTGCATGTGGTGGCTTTGCCGTTGGTTATTCTGGTGTTGGTGGTGTTACATTTGGCCGCCTTACACACCGTGGGTTCCAATAACCCCGAAGGCATTGATATTAAAAAACACAAAGATGAGAATGGTGTACCCAAAGATGGCATTCCGTTCCATCCTTACTACACCGTCAAAGATATCTTCGGTGTGGGTATGTTCTTGTTGATATTCCTGTTTATTGTTTTCGTCAAGCCGGATATGGGTGGCTTGTTCTTAGAGCATGATAACTATGTACCGGCGGATCCTTCATCGACACCGGATCACATTAAACCAGTGTGGTATTTTACCCCGTTTTACGCCATGCTGCGGGCGGTGCCAGATATGCAAATGGGTGCCTTGATTATGGCACTGGCGATTGTGGTGTTGTTTTTCTTACCCTGGTTAGACCGCTCACCAGTTAAATCCATTCGCTATCGACGCTGGCCCTATAAAATGATGCTCAGTTTATTTGCCGTTTCCTTTGTGGTGCTGGGATGGCTGGGGATGCAGGCAGGTAGTGAGTTACAGAAGTTGACGGCACAAATTCTGACCGGTTTTTATTTCTTCTATTTTGTCTGGTTGTTCTTTTACAGCCGGAATGAAACCTACCACGAAGTCCCTGAGAGGATAGAAAAATGATGAAAAAATTAATCTTAACGATAATATGTCTAATGTTCGCTTCGATGGTTTCTGCTGCCGGTGACGCCTACATTGGTGAGCCGGCCAACACCAATATTAAGTCACAATCATCCCTGCAAAGGGGAGCCAGGACCTATATAAACTATTGTCTGGCATGCCATTCGATGGAATTTCAGCGTTATAACCGGGTGGCTCAGGATTTGGGTTTAACTGAAGACGAAATGATGGAGTCTCTGGTGTTAACCGATGCCAAATTTGTTGATAAAATGACCCATACCATGACCAAAGAGCAAGGTGCGAAATGGTTTGGTAAAGCGCCGCCAGACCTCACGGTGATTGCAAAAGCACGCGGTGTTGATTGGCTGTTCAATTATATGATTAATTTTTATGCTGATCCGACCCGTCCAAGCGGCTGGAATAACCTGACTTTTCCGAATGCCTCAATGCCTCATGTTTTATGGGAACAACAAGGTATCCGTGAAGCCAAGTTTGAAACCCACACCGATGATCAAGGCGAACAACACAAAGAATTTGTCGGGTTCGAAACCATTGAAGAAGGTCAATTAAGTGAACAAGCTTACAAAGACCTGGTTCGTGATTTGGTGAATTTCCTGGATTACTCTTCAGAGCCGGCACAATTGATTCGTATGTCCTATGCGCCGTGGGTTCTGTTGTTTGTGGCGGTGTTTACCTTTTTGGCTTATTTGTTGAAGGTCAATTATTTCCGGGATGTTCACTGAAGATTGAAATTCACAAACAATGCACATTTAACAAAACATTAAATATTTGCTAAAATCAAGGGTTTTTCGTGGTTTACAGGATCGCAAAAACCCTTTTTGCGTATAATAACGAGATCTCTGCCTTTACCATTTAGAGTCTCACCCATAAAGGAGAAAACCGGTGTCAACTATTGAACGTGGCCGATCAATTATTACAATTTATTCAGAAAAAGAAGCCTTTGATTCGCACAGAATTCGCTTTTTATTGGCAACTAAAAACATCAACTGTAAGATTATTTCCATTGATAAAAATAATCCACCGGAAGAATTACTTGCACACAATCCCAATTTAGAAATCCCGCATCTGGTGGATCGCGATATGCATATTTTTGGGGTTCAGGTGATTACCGAATACCTGGATGAACGCTACCCGCATCCACCGTTATTACCGCCGGATCCGATGACGCGCGCCCGGTTACGCTTTACCGTGTACCGTTTGGAACAAGGTTGGTTTTCTTATGTTAATGTGATTGAGAATAATACCGGCAAGAAAAAAACTGACGCGATTAAAGCTTTGACGGAAGAATTGACTGCGGCAGGTCCCTTGTTTGCGCAACAAGAATATTTTCTTCATGATGACATGTCCCTGGTGGACACCAATTTAGTACCGTTTTTGTGGCGTCTTGAATATTATGGTGTGGATTGGCCGGCGCTACCCGATGATTTAAGAAAGTATGCTCATCGGATGTTTAATAGCAATGCGTTCAGAACCAGTATCACCGAAACCGAGAGGGAATACCGTTTTGACTTTTGATGACAACATGAGTCCTGTTAAACCTTACTTGATTGAAGCGCTTTACCGCTGGATCAGCGACAATAATCTGACGCCGCTGGTGGTTGCAGATGCCGGTGTAAAAGGGGTCAAGGTCCCTGAAAGTGCCATAGAAGAGGGTAAAGTGGTTCTGAATATATCCATGACCGCCACCCAGGGCCTGGTGATGGAAGATGATGTCATATCTTTTAGTGCCCGGTTTTCCGGTCGGCCTTATTTGGTGGTGATACCGATGGCTGCCGTGACCGCTATTTATGCCCGGGAAAACAGCCAGGGCATGATGTTTGATGTCGATCCGGATATCACCGACGAGGACCATTCTGACGACAGCGACAAACCCGCTGCCAAACAACAGGAGGCAAAAAAAAATAAAAAAAATGTCCACCTTAAGTTAGTTGATTAATATGCAAACTGATCAAGCTGCCGAAAACAATCAGGACATGGATGTGATGTTGACCGGTTTTGACAAGTTTATTCCGGACAGTTGGATGCCCTATTGGGAACAAATTCAACAATTTCCACTATTGGGTTTTGTTGTTATTACGGTATTGGGTTATGTGGTCGCTAAACTGGCGGTTCTGATATTCAGTAAAAGTTTTAATCAGCTCACTAAATTGTCCAAAAATGAGGTGGATGATCAACTGATTGAGATTCTTAAACGGCCCATTTTTCTCACCTTATTTTTCTTATTTTTGGGAATGGCAGTTAAAACCATCGATTTAAGTGCCGGTCTGGAGCGGGGCTTGATTCGGTTTTTAGCCTCAGTTCTGGTACTGGTGTGGATGTTCCGTGGTTTTAAAATCCTGACACTACTGCTTAATACCTTTTCTAAACTCACCCACAAATACGAAATTATTCAGCCCAAAACCATTCCATTATTCGATTTAATTGGTAAATTATTATTAATAGGCCTGGGTTCCTATATTCTCTTGCTGTTGTGGGGTGTTGATCCCACTGCCTGGCTGGCTTCGGCCGGTGTCATCGGTATTGCTGTTGGTTTTGCCGCTAAAGACACACTGGCTAATTTATTTTCCGGTTTTTTTATTATTGCCGACACACCCTATAAAGTCGGCGATTATGTTAATTTAGATTCCGGTGAGCGCGGTATGGTGACGCAGGTCGGTATGCGTTCCACCCGATTATTGACCCGTGATGACATCGAAATCACCATTCCGAATAACATCATTGGTAATGCTAAAATTGTAAATGAAACAGGCGGACGTTGGGAGAAAAGCCGGATTCGTATACCGGTCGGGGTGGCCTATGGTGCTAATGTAAGACAAGTCTGTGAGGTGCTTAAAGCCTGCGCTGTAAACCATAAAGAAGTGCTTAATGAGCCTGAACCACGGGTGCGGATGCGTGCTTTTGGTGCCTCTTCCCTGGATTTTGAGTTGTTGTGCTGGATCAATGAGCCGGTGTTGCGGGGGCGGTTGCGTCATGAATTGTTTATGGATGTCTATGAAGCGCTGAATGCCGCTAAGATTGAAATTCCCTTTTCACAGCACGATTTGTATATCAAAGAATTTCCACGGCAGTCACATCCGTCTGAATCAGAACAATAGCCACTGTTCATGAATGATGCCACCTCACGTCTGCTGCAAAATATGCAGAAATCGCTGTTGCGTAGCGATTATTATCGGTTGAAATCGGCCTTAAAAAAAGCCCAAAATACAGCCCAAAAAAATAAAACTCTGACAGCGATTGACCAAGCGCATCAGTCTTTTTTAAATCGCCAAAAAAAACGGCCAAAGGTAACCTTAGCCGCTGACTTACCGGTCTCAGAGCAAGCCGATAAAATCCGCCAAACCATCTCAGAACATCAGGTCACCATCATCGCCGGTGAAACCGGCTCCGGTAAAACCACCCAAATTCCCAAAATCTGCCTGCAGGCAGGTTTTGGCCAATTTGGACAAATTGCCTGTACCCAACCACGCCGCATCGCTGCTAAATCAGTGGCCGCGCGGGTCAGTGAAGAACTATCTGTACCCTTAGGTCAAGCGGTGGGTTATCAGGTGCGGTTTGATGAGCGTTACAGCGAAGACGGTTATATTCGCTTTATGACCGATGGTATTTTATTACAGCAAACCCTGCGCGATAAATCGTTGAATGATTACGATACGATTATTATTGATGAAGCCCATGAGCGCAGTTTAAACATTGATTTTCTGCTGGGTTTTCTGAAAAAGCTGTTACCGAAACGGCCAGATTTAAAAGTCATTATCACCTCGGCCACCATCGACACCGAAAAATTCAGTGTCCATTTTGATAATGCACCGATTATCAATGTTTCCGGGCGTTCTTATCCGGTGACCACCCATTACCGCCCGCCTGAAGAACTCGGTATTGACATGGAAGAGGCGATTGTCCGCGCAGTGGATGAATTCTATAAAGAGAAAAAAACCGGCGACGTGCTGGTATTTTTGCCCGGTGAGCGTGAAATCAATGACACCATCGATCGCTTAAAGAAAAAGCATTTGCCCAATACCGAAATTTTGCCATTGTATGCCCGATTAACCGCTGCGCAGCAAATGGCAATTTTTAACCCCGGTGTTAAACGCCGCATTATTGTCAGTACCAATGTGGCTGAAACCTCACTTACGGTGCCAAGGATTCATGCGGTGATTGACAGCGGTCTGGCCCGTATCAGTCGTTATTCTGCGCGCAGTAAAATTCAAGGCCTACAGGTGGAACCGATTGCTCAGGACAGTGCCAATCAACGCCAGGGTCGCTGTGGACGGATTGCCCCGGGGCATTGTTACCGGTTGTACAGTGAAGCTGATTTTGAATCGCGCCCGGAACACACCGATGCAGAAATATTAAGGACTTCTTTGGCGGCGGTTATCTTACAGACCCACGTACTGCGTTTGGGTGATTTGGAAGATTTTCCTTTTATCGACAGCCCTGACTTTAAACAAATCGCCGACGGCTATCAGTTATTGCAAGAACTCAAAGCCATTGACGAAGGCCGTCAATTAACCGCCATCGGTCGCAAGATGGCACATTTACCTTTGGATGTTCAGTTGTCACGTATTTTACTGGCCGCCGGCGAACTGGGTTGTTTAAAAGAAATTTTGGTTATGGTGTCGATGTTGGCGGTGCAAGACCCGAGAGAGCGGCCATTGGATGCGGCTCAGGCGGCCGACAAAGCCCATCAGAAATACCATGATGACAATTCAGATTTTACCGCTATTTTAAATCTGTGGCGATGGCTCGGCAAAACCCGTAAAGACCTCGGTAACAATAAATTCAGAGCCTGGTGCCGGAAAAATTTCATCAGTATCAAAAAATACATGGAGTGGAAAGATGTACACCGACAACTGTCACAACTGGCCAAGCAACAAAAATTAACCTTAAATACCGGGCAGTCCTCTCAGGACAGTCAACACGAAGCCATTTTATGCGGTTTTATTTCGCACATCGGCCAGTTTCACAATGAACGCGTTTATATGGGAACGCGAAATAAAAAATTTATGCTGTTTCCGGGCTCGGTGTTATTTAACCGGATGCCGAAATGGGTGGTCGCAGCTGAAATTGTCCACACCAGTCAGGTTTATGCCCGCATGGTGGGGCAGGTCACCGTGGAACAAATCAGCCGTGCCGGGGCCCATTTAATCAAGCACAGTTATTACGACCCCTACTGGTCAAAAAAGCAGGGCTCGGTGATGGGTTATCGGCGCAGTACTTTGTTGGGTTTAAATCTCATCGAACGCGAACGGGTGCATTATGGTCCCCATGATCCCCCAACCAGTCGTCAGATATTTATTGAACAGGGTCTGGTGGCACGCCAATTAAACACCCGCATGGATTTTTACCGCCACAACAGCCGCTTGATGGCTGAAATTGAAGCGGAAGAAGACCGCCACCGCAAACGGGATTTGCTGATTGAACCGGCGGCATTATACCAACTGTATGATGAACGCATCCCGGAAGGCATTTATTCCGAACCACAGCTGAAAAAATGGCTCAAAAAACAAGCCGGTCATCCATTGCACTTTAAGGCTGAAGATTTTTACCAAAACCAGGCACAAACGCCGCAACAAGAACAATTCCCCGATCACATACAAATCCGTCAACTCGATATTCCATTGAGTTATGTGTTCGCACCGGAGCAAGCAAATGATGGTGTCACCGCGCATTTAAAACTGGCCTGGCTCAATGCCTTGAATGGCAGTGATTTTGAATTTCTGGTGCCGGGTTTACTGCATGAAAAAGTGGTGGCGCTGATTAAAGGCCTGCCAAAAAGCCTGCGCCGGGGTTTAATTCCTGTGAATCACTACGCCGACATTATTGTTGAGCTGTTAGCACATGACCGGGATTTTTATCAGCAACTGGTAACCATTGTCCGCCGGAAAAATGGCCTGCAAACCACTGTCGAAGACTGGCAGAATGTGGAACTGCCACCGCACCTGTGTTTTCGTTATGAAGTCAAAGACCATAAAGATAAAGTGGTGTATCAGGGCCGAAATTTCGGTGAAATGCAAGGCAAGCACCAACAAGCCGCCAATATGAGTTTTCAAAAATCCGCCAGCGAAAACCGGCAAATTAATGGCGCCACAGATTGGGTCTTTGAAACCATCGAACCGATGGTTACCCTGGACAATGGGCTACCGGCTTATCCGGCGGTTGTGGATCAACAGGAGGCGGTGGGTTTGCGCTTTTTTGAAACTGAAGAACAGGCTGCTCAAGAACACACCCAAGGCATTAAACGCCTGATACAACTTAAATATCCGAAAATCACCAAGCAATGCCAGAAAATCAACCCGAATCTAAAAGCTAACCTGGCCTGGGACAGTCTCGCTACAGATAAAAAATTGATTGATGCCGTCATTGACGCCCGCCTGGAAGCCGGTATCGCTGCGCATATCCCGGTCCGCACACAATCCGATTTTGATCAGCTCGCTGAACAACTGTCATCGAATCTTTACCGCGATGTCTATCAATGGCTGGACATTTTAAACCCCGTTTTAATTAAGTGGTACGAAACTTGGCAAGCCATCGAAAACCACAGCGAATCGCTCAGCGATGACAGCTATGCCGATATGATTCAGGAGCTCGATTATTTAATCTACGACGGCTTTTTGAAAATCGTTCAACTCGATCAGCTCAAGAACTACCCCCGCTATTTAGAAGCCCTGACTATGCGGCTGGAAACGGCTTTACATTCACCGCAAAAAGAAGCCGATAAACTCAGCCAATTATCCGAAATAAGTGAGCCGTTCT
>CAZLAW010000024.1:0-22823 GCA_964557625.1 uncultured Marinicella sp. | reverse complement strand
TTTTGGAGGTAAAACCATCTTAATTTTCCAAAAATCACTCCAAATGCACCACGGGCTTTGTATATTTTAAAGGTCGCAGTAAAATGAAGCTTTAATTCAATAAACATGCTATGGGCATTTCTCTTTCAAATCCATTCACTCAAAAATTGATCATGGGCTTAAGCGTTTTATTGTTGCCTGCCATCAGTCAGGCACAGGATGATACCCATATTCTGAATTTAACCCATCATTGGGTGGGGTATCTGGTGCTGGCAATATTTATTATTGCTTATACTTTTGTTATTCTGGAAGAAAAAATTCACTTAAGTAAGTCCAAACCGGTGCTGCTGGCGGCGGGGATTATCTGGATTATTATTGCCTGGTCGCAGTTACAGGTAGGGCATGATGATTGGGTGGAACAAGCGATTCACCATGATTTTCTGGAGTACGCTGAATTGTTCTTTTTTCTGTTGGTGGCGATGACCTATATCAACGCCATCGCCGAACGCGGTGTCTTTAACGCCCTACGGGACTGGTTAACCTCTAAAGGGTTTAGTTACCGGCAATTATTCTGGCTGACCGGATCACTGGCTTTTGTTTTATCGCCGGTCGCTGATAACTTAACCACATCACTGATTATGTGTGCGGTTATTCTGGCGGTGGGCAAAGATCACCCGCAATTTATCGCTTTAAGCTGCATCAATATCGTGGTGGCGGCCAATGCCGGCGGTGCGTTTAGTCCCTTTGGGGACATCACCACCTTAATGGTGTGGCAAAGCGGCATTATTCCTTTTCAGGATTTCTTTAAGCTGTTTCTACCATCGCTGGTCAACTTTTTAGTACCGGCTGTTATTATGAGTTTTTCGATTTCAAAGGATAAACCCGGCTCAGAAACAGACACCATAACCCATATCCGCACCGGCGGTATTGGTATGGTGTTTTTATTTTTGGCCACCATTGTCACTGCGGTGAGTTTTCACAGCATTTTAGGCCTGCCACCGGTTTACGGCATGATGTTCGGCCTGGGCTATTTAAAAATATACGCTTACTTTGTCACCAAACAAGTCCGTAAAAAATACCTCTATTACAGTGATGTGGTTAAAGACAAGGAACAACGCCGGGAGGAATTTAATGTCTTTGATATGATTGCCCGTTCTGAATGGGACACGTTGTTTTTCTTTTATGGCGTGATTATGTGCGTTGGTGCTTTGGGCTTTTTAGGTTATCTGGTGTTTGTATCAGATTTCTTTTACGGCAACTTCGGACCCACCATCGCCAACACAGCGGTCGGTGTTATCTCAGCCATTATCGATAATATTCCGGTGATGTTTGCGGTACTCACCATGAACCCTGAAATGTCGGAGTTCCAATGGTTGTTGGTGACACTCACCGCCGGGGTTGGCGGCAGTCTGTTGTCCATCGGTTCCGCCGCCGGTGTGGCTTTAATGGGTCAGGCCCGTGAACATTACACTTTTTTCAGTCACCTAAAATGGACGCCGGTTATTGCCCTGGGCTATTTTGCCGGTATTTATGTGCATTTTTTAATTAATGGATAAAGGTTAATCAAAGAATCGGCTTTAAAAACAATGAAAGCCCGAAAAAAATTAGGACAACTGTCTGCCACCGCCGTTTGCGGCAATGACATTAGTTCCTCTGTGCTCTATGTATGCGGTCTGGCCATTGTTTTTGCCGGGCAATATGCCTGGATAACCTTGCTCATGGTTTCGGTGGTGTTGTATTTATTCCGTAAAATATACGGTGAAGTGGTCGGTGCCTTGCCTCTCAACGGTGGTACTTATAATGCCCTTTTAAATACCTCCACCAAATCAACCGCTTCCCTGGCAGCCACCTTAACCATCCTCTCGTATATGGCCACGTCGGTGATTTCCGCCAACGAAGCCATCCATTATTTACATCATGTTTTACCGGTCATACCCATCATTTTAGCAACCATTATCTTGTTGTCGTTGTTTGCCTTACTGGTGATTGCCGGCATCTCTTAATCGGCGGTGGTGGCGGTGATTATCTTTGTGTTCCATTTACTGTCTTTACTGTTATTAAGCGGGTTTATTATCACTTACCTGGTGCAGCACGGTCTTTCTACACTGTCTGATAACTGGCAAATACCCCTGCAATCAGATGGTGTGATGAAAGCCATATTCTTTGGCTTTGCAGCTTCTATGTTGGGTGTGTCAGGTTTTGAAAGTTCAGCCAACTTTGTCGAACAGCAACAAAAAGGTGTGTTTCCAAAAACCCTGCGCAATATGTGGGTCATTGTGACTGTGGTGAACCCGCTGATGGCAGTTTTTGCACTTGCTTTATTTTCATTACCGACTTTACAAAGCCAACAATACCAAAGCACTTTGCTTATTCAGATGGCTGATCAGGTGGGTGGAAACGGCCTTGGCTATGTGATTGCTGTGGATGCATTTCTGTTACTCAGTGGTGCCGTGCTGACTTCTTTTGTCGGTGTTACCGGACTGTTGGAACGCATGACTTTAGACCGGATTATGCCACAGTTTTTAATGAAAAAAATTCGCGTGGCAGTGCTTACCGAATTGTCTTATTATTTTTACTGCTGTCGGTGTCGGTGCTGTTAATAACCAAGGGAAATGTTCAATTATTGGCCGGTGTTTATACCTTGTCTTTTCTATCGGTGATGGCCCTGTTCGGTATCGGCAATATACTCCTCAAAATCCGCAGAAGTCAATTACCAAGACCCGAAAAAGCCCCCTGGCCCGGTGTCATAATCGCTGTGCTGGCTGTGATTGCGGCGTTATTGGGCAATATATTGATGCCGGCGGAAGAGCATCATGCCACCAACATTGGTGTTTTTCTTTATTACTTAATCCCCGCGATAATCTTTATCACCATTATGCTGCATCGAATCGTGCTTTTAAAATTAATATTGCACAGCATTGATGCCATATTTAATCCGATAAGAAAATGGGTGGCTAAAGCCGATATTAAAATACAAAACCTGATTAACCACATCAATGCCCAGGAATTTGTGTTCTTTACCAAAGGTGACGACCTGGCCACCTTCAACAAAGCTGTGTTATATGTCTGTAAAAATGAACACAGCAAAAACTTAAAAATCGTCCGTGTTAGAAATCAAGAGGACACACCTGATCAAACGCTCAAACAACAAATCAGGTTAATTAATCAGGAATATCCGCACATTAACATTGAATTGGTCACCGTTGAAGGCACATTTTCACCTCAGCTCATTCACCAACTGTCTGAAAAATGGCACATCCCAACCAACTTCATGTTCATCGGCTCACCCCACGCCGATTCACCTTATCGCATTGAAGAACTGGGCGGGGTTCGGTTGATTATTTAAACCAAAGCTATTTATTAATTCGGTGCTATCGGAAAATGGCGCGCTCGACAGGATTCGAACCTGTGACCTATCGCTTAGGAGGCAATTGCTCTATCCGACTGAGCTACGAGCGCATTAATTGAATTTCATGCCCATCCAAAAGGCGGTAAAACAAGCTGTGACAGTCATTAAAGTGTAACCGAACGCTTTGAATAATTCGCCTTGTTCCATCATCACCACCGTTTCCATTGAAAATGTCGACCAGGTGGTTAAGGCACCCAGGATGCCGACCATAATAAATAATTGTAGGTTTTCCGCGATATGGGCTTGTTGACTAAACCATTGATACACCCAACCCATGACGAAGCAACCCAAGACATTGGCACTGAGGGTGGCCCAGAATAACGCCAGACCGGATTGCTTAAACAGGATATTCAGGCTGAAACGACCCAATGCGCCGAATGCGCCACCCAACATGACGGCTAAGATGGATTTAATCATGAGCGTTGCTGACGAATGTGTTTTAATTTTTCGGCGATTTTTTGTTCTAAACCCCGGTTGGCCGGATGATAATATACTTGCTCACCGATTTTATCAGGAAAACCGGTTTGGCTGTAAGCAATACCGCCTTCATAATCATGATCATATTGATAACCTTTACCAAAATCGTTGTCCTTCATTAACTGCGTAGGGGCGTTGCGTAAATGCATAGGAACATCTAAAGAGCCGTATTGACGAACGTCTTTTTGGGCGGCTTTAAAGGCGGTATAGATGGCGTTGCTTTTGGCACAACTGGCTAAATAAGCCACTGCCTGTGCTAAAGCCAGCTCACCTTCGGGACTGCCAAGCCTTTCAAAAGTTTGCCAGGCGGTTAAACACAGGCTTAAGGCTCTGGGATCGGCATTACCGATGTCTTCGCTGGCCATCCGTAACACCCGACGCGCAATATATAAGGGGTCACAGCCACCATCGAGCATTCTCGCCAGCCAGTATAAAGCGGCATCAGGATTGGAGCTTCTCACCGATTTATGCAGAGCTGAAATCTGGTCGTAAAAGACATCTCCCTGGCGATCAAAGCGGCGGGTTTGGCCGGTGGTGACCAGTGCCACATCTTCATCTTCTACCTCGCCGCCACTGCTGTAATCCTGAAGAATTTCCACTAAATTCAACAGCTTTCTGCCATCACCGTCAGCGGCGGCAATCAAGTCCTGTTGCTGGTCATCTGTTAAGGTCAT
This sequence comes from uncultured Marinicella sp., assembly GCA_964557625.1. Classification (GTDB taxonomy): domain Bacteria; phylum Pseudomonadota; class Gammaproteobacteria; order Xanthomonadales; family Marinicellaceae; genus Marinicella. Next base: position 18,284 of record CAZLAW010000024.1, on the reverse strand, counting down.
AGGCGGATCAAAGGATTGTACACCCTTGTCCAGTAATTCTGCGGCGCTGTTATCATCCAGGGATTTTAAAATATACACTTTAAGTCGTGACAGCAGTGCATTATTCAGTGCAAATGACGGGTTTTCGGTGGTGGCGCCGATTAAGGTGATTAATCCGTTTTCCAGATGGGGCAAAAAGGCGTCTTGCTGGGATTTATTAAAGCGGTGTATTTCATCCACAAACAGCACGGTTATGTTCGGCAAATTGGCTTTGGCCTGTTCAATTGCACCACGGATGTCTTTCACCCCGGATAACACCGCTGAAATCTGAATAAATTGTGCATCGAGACTGTCGGCAATAATCTGTGCCAACGTGGTTTTTCCGGTTCCGGGCGGTCCCCAAAACACCATGGAGTGCAGCGAACTATTGGCCAGCAACCGATATAAAGGCTTATTCGGCGCCACCAGATGTTGCTGCCCCACCACTTCATCCAGTTTTTTGGGTCTCAGTTTATCCGCCAGCGGTTGGTGCTTGACAACAACCATATTTAATCGATGGCTTCCACCACATCCACGCCTACGGGTGGTTTAAACCGGAAGGTGTCTTCGGGTAAATCTGGATTGTGTTTTAAATCACTGAATTCAAACACCAAAGTCTGATCCAATTGATTATTGACCTGAATCTGACGAAGCTGGTTATTTTCAATCCCTAACAGAACACTTCTGACTTCATTGGAGGCTTCTTTAGGGGTTAATTTAATCCAATCCATGGCCTCTTTTTTGCCGTCATAGGTAATATGGTAATAACGTGTTGAAAGCGTTTCATTGATAATGACATATATGGGATTGAGGTTGTTTTTCTGCGGTTTAACGGTGACCTGTTGTAAATCTTGATCATATACCCATACCTGCTTGCCATCCGCCACAATTAACTGTTCAAAAGGTGTTTCATAATGCCACTTAAAATAATCCGGCGCCTGCATCCACACAGTTCCGGTGTTTTCTTCCACTGAACGGCCATCGGTGGTTAATTCATATTGTTTAAACTCGGCTTGTAGGGCATTCAGGTCCTTCCTGAGTTCGGATAATATGTGTTGCGCTTTACCGTCATCTGCATTATCTGAATCAGAATGAGCCCATATCAACGTGCTGGTGACAATCAAAATAAACAATGTCAGAAATTTATACATGGTCATGTCTCATTAAAATCATCTGTCATTATAAAGAATTTAGACTGAACCTGCCTTAAATCAACACAGGACTGAATTAATCCTTAACCGGTGGTGGCGCAAGCACTTCACGGGCACCGTTATGTGCCGGTGCCGAAACAACACCGGCTTCTTCCATTTGTTCTACAATGGTGGCCGCCCGGTTATAGCCAACCCGTAGCCGTCTTTGCACATACGAAATGGATGCCTTGCGCGATTCAGTCACCACAAAAACAGCCTTATCATACAACTCATCCACTTCCGAATCGGGGGCTTCCGGCAGTCCGGTGTCACCCATAATCTGACCATCTTCGGTCATTTGCAGATTATCCAGAATACCTTCCTGATAATCGGCTTCATAGTGGGTGGTTAAATAATTAACCACCGAATGGACTTCATGGTCATCCACAAAGGCACCGTGTACTCTTTCGGGCTGACTGGATCCCGGCGGTAAATAAAGCATATCCCCGTGACCCAGTAATTGTTCGGCACCACCCTGATCTAAAATGGTTCTGGAATCAATTTTAGAGGACACCTGGAACGCCATACGTGTCGGTATATTGGCTTTAATCAGCCCGGTAATCACATCCACCGAAGGCCGCTGGGTGGCCAACAGCAAATGCACACCTGCGGCTCGGGCCTTTTGGGCCAATCGTGCAATCAATTCTTCGACTTTTTTACCCACAATCATCATCATGTCGGCAAATTCATCAATCACTACCACGATAAACGGCAGTGGGGTTAACGTTTCGGGGTTATCTGAACCAATACCCTCTTCCGCTAATGGATCTTTGATGGGTTCGCCTTTATCAATGGCTTTTTGCACTTTGCGGTTATAACCTGCTAAGTTTCTTACACCCAAAGCCGCCATTAATTTATAACGGCGTTCCATTTCTGCCACACACCAGCGCAAACCGTTGGCCGCTTCTTTCATATCCGTGACCACCGGCGCCAACAAATGCGGAATACCTTCATAAATGGATAATTCCAGCATTTTTGGATCCACCATTAACATCCGAACCTGTTCCGGACTGGCTTTATACAATAAACTGATAATCATGGAATTAACCGCCACCGATTTACCGGAGCCGGTGGTACCGGCTACTAACAAGTGGGGCATTTTAGAAATATCAACTATCACCGGATTACCGCCAATGCTTTTCCCCAGGCCGATGGTCAAAGCAGAGCGTGATTTATCAAAATTAACAGACCGCAATATCTCACTGAGGTAAACAATTTCGCGATTACTGTTAGGGATTTCAATACCGATGTAAGGCTTGCCCGGAATCACATCGACAATACGCACACTTGAAACCGACAAGCCGCGGGCCAGGTCTTTGGCCAGACCGGTGATTTTACTGGCTTTAGTACCCGCTTCGGGGTTGACTTCAAAGCGGGTTATCACCGGACCTGGATACACCCCCACGACTTCTGCATTGACTTTAAAATCAGCCAGTTTGTGCTCTAATTGTCGAGACAAGACCTTTAATTCATCATTTGAATAACCAAAGGTTTGTTCCGGCGGATCATCTAATAACGACAATGGCGGCAGTTTGCCAGCCGGCAAACTGTGAAATAAACTGAGCTGTTTATCTTTCGCTGCACGTTTACTGGGTTTCGGTTCATGTTCAGTTTGCTCAATAACAATCGGCTGTCGTTTTTGCTGTAAATCTGCATCTTGTTGACGGCGCACTTCACGTTCAGTTTTAGCGGCTCGCCCGGCCCGCCAGTCCATAAACCGTTGCCATTGATTGAATAACCACCGCATGAAACGCAAGGTGGCACGACCTACGGCATCAGTTAATTTCAGCCAGGATAAACCGGTGAACAGGGTGACCCCGGCCAGAAATACCGCCGACAGCAGTAAGGTGGTTCCTATCACACCAAAACCGGCGAGCACAGAACGCCCCACCAAATCGCCCACAATACCACCGCCGGAAAAAGGCAGTCCTCCGGTGCCGGCATACATATCTGATAATCCGCAACCTGCCAGTAAGGCCGCTAAAAACCCAAAAATTTTTACTGTGGCATCTAACCAGGTTAAATCCCCGTTGTCGGTTCGATGAAAAATTCGCCACGCCAAATAGATTAATCCAAGTGGGATAAAATAAGCAAAATACCCCAGGAAATGCAAAGTAAAATCTGCCACATAGGCGCCGGTTAAACCACCTAAATTGGCTATTTGATCACTGTCTGTGGAAGCAAAGGAACCGGGATCACCGGGACTGTAACTTATCAGCGCCAACAATAAATAGCCAGCCACCGGCAACAGAATAAAGATTAAACTTTCTTTAATCCTGTTGCGGGTTTGTTTGGAGACGGCATTCACTTCAACTATGTCCCGGGTCAACCATCACAAATCTTTTAATGCCGGATGGATAATTTGACCGGCTTTGACATTTACACCACGCTGTAGAGCTTCCACTTGATACCAATCAGCGGTCGCGAGACGTTGCACGTAGGGCAAAATGGCGGCAGAAATGGCATAGGTCGCGGTCCGGGGCACGGCACCGGGCATATTGGTTACCGTAAAGTGCACCACACCATGTTTTTCGTAGGTTGGTTCGTTCCATGTGGTCGCTTTGGAGGTTTCAATACAACCACCCTGATCGATGGAAATATCGGCCACCACTGAGCCCGGCTCCATCATTTTAATCATCTCTTCAGACACCACATGCGGTGCTTTGGCTCCGGGAATTAATACCGCACCGACCACCAAATCAGCCTGTGCCACAGTGTCTGCCACCAGTTGCTGATAAGGGTAAAGTGCCGTGACATTCGATCCCAAAGCCATCATTTGAGATAATCGATCTTGGCGTTTATCAAAAACAACGACATTGGCGCCGGTTGAAGCGGCCAGAGAGGCCGCATGGCCACCGGCTGCACCACCGCCCAGAACCACCACGTTTCCCCGTTCTGTGGACGCTAAACCACCCAATAAAACGCCTTTACCACCGGCCGGACGATGTAATAAATGGGTGCCAACCTGGGTTGATATTTTACCGGCAATAATGCTCATGGGCGCCAACAAAGGTAATGAGCCATCTTCTAACTCAACGGTTTCAAAAGCCACACCGGTTAAACCAATATCCAGTAAAGATGCAGTCAACTCCGGTTCAGCAGCCAGATGCAAATAACAAAACAACAAATGATCTTCACGCAGATATTTTATGTCATCAGCCACCGGTTCTTTGACTTTGACAATCATTTCACAATTACCGTATAGCTGCTCCGCGTCAGGTTCAATTTTAGCCCCGATGGCTTCATAATCCTGGTCTGAAAATCCACTTAAGGAACCGGCATCGCTTTGAATATGTAATTCATGACCGGCTTTAATTAAATCTGAAACAGCATCAGGAACCAGGGCCACACGGCCTTCTAACGTTTTAATTTCTTTGGGTATGCCAATTCTCATAGCATAAATTCCTCATCATTATGTCAAAAAATCGCCAATATTATTGGCACAGAGCACCTTTTCGAATTGAGCCTCGTGGTAGGTGACGCGCGACCTGTTTATTCATCGAAAATCGAGTTAAAAAGTCTCGCATTCAAAGGCCTCTATAATACTAAAAACCGGCCTCTTTTGTCACATAAAAGACCACAGTAAAGCCTTATGTTTATGTTTTCATTTGCGTGATTTTTTTATAAATTCTATCACATTGAGTTTATTGATTGCCTTGGAAAAATAATAGCCTTGCAGCTTATGACAACCATAGTGAGACAATTGTTTGGCCTGGTATGTCTTCTCCACCCCTTCAGCTATCACTTCTAAACCCAGTTTAACCGACAGGTCAACAATTGAACTGATGAGTTGATTATAATGGCCTTCATCCTGGGTTAATTTTTCCACCAGAGAACGATCAATTTTGATTACCGAAACCGGAAAATCAACCAAGCTGATGAGCGATGAATAACCCACGCCAAAATCATCAATGGCAATGGCAATTCCACGCTGTTGAAAGTCTTTAAACAAAGACAGCGTTTGTGTGTTTTTATCCAGCAAAGCCCGTTCGGTTATTTCTAAGGTGACCTTGATTTTGTCCGCCAACTCATACAACCAAAATAACCATTCATTCAATAATTGTGTTTGACAGGTGAACATATTAGGCGATACATTCAGACTCACCCCCAATGAAGCCACACCGGTTTCCTGCATAATGAAGTCGATGTCTTCATTCACCCGTTTTAATACCGCAATATCAATTTCAAACAAGGTACTGGTTTCTTCAAAAATCTGAATGAGTTTTTCCGTATTTAAATAGCCGCCATTGGAATCAGGGCAACGCATCAAAGCTTCCATTTTGGTGACCTGATTGTTGTCTGTGCTGATGATGGGTTGGTAAAAAACCTCGATAGATTGGGTTTCCAGATTAATTTGTAAGGCGTTTTTTAACGACAATTGTTGCTGCGCATGTTGTTGCATGGTTGTATTAAAAAAGCACACATTGTTTTTACCTCTTTTCTTAGCCTGATACATGGCTAAATCTGCATACACCAACAAATCTGAGCTGTTATCGGCATGATCCGGATAAACGGCCACCCCAATCGAAGCACTGATGAAAATCGATTGCCCATCTATCGTCATCGGCTGACCAAAATGTTGTAATAAAATATCTACTTTTTGTTTCAGGATACCATAGGCCGTATCGCAGGTTAACATAACAAATTCATCACCACTATAACGCCCAAGAATATCGTTTTGCTCTGACAATTCCTTTAAAATACTTGAAAATCTTGCCAACACTTTATCTCCGTAGCCATGTCCTAAACTGTCATTAATGTTCTTAAAATTATCTAAATCAATAAAAATAAGTGCCGCCATCGAGTTATTCATTTTGGCTTGCTGTAATAAATTCCCGGTTTGGTGAATAAATGCAGTCCGGTTGTATAAATCAGTCAAAATATCATGGGTGGCTTGGTATTGAATCAATTCATTAATTTCTTTATAGTCAGTAATGTCTTGAATGGCGCCAATGATTTCTTTACCGTTTAGCGTTTCAATGGTTTGATCTGAAACCACCCGTAGCCAGCGTTTTTGACCTGTGTCATCGATATAGGGCACCTCCACATCAAAGCCGTCACCGGATAACCCTGCCTGCATAATATCGTTTTTAAAGGACTCGGTCATGTCATGACTAAACAAATCCCAAAAATCATCCACATGGGCTATTTTATGCGGCACATATTGACCCAAAATATCATTGCCTTTAGCCGTCCACTGTAAAATATCGCCTTGTTCGTTAATTCGCCAGGCGGCAATTTTAGCCACTGTTCCCACTTCATGCAGTAAGGTTTCGTGGGTTTTAACTTCCTGCTGAATTAAGGTGCGCACATGTTTCCGTTTTAATAAAAAACGGACCCGAAAAAACCACACAAGCACCAATAAGATACCGAAAAAACGTAACAGCCACAGACGAACCGGACTCATCGACCAACCATTAATCGGACTGATGTAAATTAGCCATTGGTTGTCAATAATGTTCATGGGTACAGACAGGGCTTCAGCGTGTTGAATATAGTAAGGATTGCCGTATATGATTTGAGATTGTCCTGCTAAAGGACTCGATAGGATAACTAAATTAAATCTTGCGGTTTGTGAATAAACACCTGACTGCTCAAAAATTTTATCAATGTCCACAGCCGCTGACACCACCCCCCAGGGCTCCTTTGTCCCTGTTTCATAGACGCCCTGCCGAATAAACACACCGCGACCGCCTTGAATTAATTGTACCGGATTGCTAAAAACCGTTGTGCGTTTTTGTAGCGCTTCAAACACCAGGTCTTTTTGTGAAGGCAGCTGTCGATAATCAACCCCCAAGGTCACTTCATTACCGACAACAGGACAGACCATTTTAATCACCAAATCAGGTGCGGCAGCTATATTTATCAGGCCTTCACCCTGGTTAAAAATTTCCCGACAAAAAGCCAAGAACTCGTGCTTTGTCACATCCGGATTTATGGCAATATAAGCCGCTAAGTTTTTTACCAGGATGACATCATTGTTGAGGTAATTAGTCAGGGTTGAGTTTAGATTTTGTGCGATGTGTAAGGCCTGATAGCGCAACGATTGTTTGTGTCCTTGTTTGATATTGTATTCAATCAGAACATACAAAAGAAAAATAATGGTCAATCCTATAAGAAAAACATGCCTGTACTCTTGCAGTGTTTTGAAACTGATGACCACAAACGCCATGACAACTATGGATAAGAAAATTATTGCATACAAACTCCACTGACGAATCGATAAATGGGGTGAATACAAATAATCGTTTATATTCCAACCACCCTTAATTAATCCATAATTATATAAATCGTTATATATTTGTTGCCAACGTACCCGGGAAGATTGACCGATAGGCACCTCAGGCCATTGCATATAGTTTTTCATGCTTTCAAAGTAGAGCTGGTTATACCGGTATTGATCAGCTGCCGGTACCAGAAAATTATGCATACCACTAAGCATCTCGATTGATTTTTTTTCATGCTTCATGGCATCTTGCCAGCCTTGAAGACTGGCTTGTAGAAATTGCTCAACCAGTTGAGGTTGTTGGTCAATAACGGATTGGTGAGTAAACAGTACATTGCCATAAAAAATACTGCCGAGGTCCGATAAATGCTTGACTGAAATAGCCATACCATTTATTTCGGCATAAAATTTTGCATTGGCACCATAAGACAATAACACATCAATTTCAGGGTCATTTAAATCACGCATTCTAATCGGCCCATTGATAATCTTAATCTGAGACAAGTCAATTTTATGGGCATTGAGTAGAACTTTTAATTCATTCAATAAATGATTGTTATCAGGAACTTTAATGGTTTGACCGATTAAATCATGTACCTTATTAATCTGATTATCGGCATGGGTGATTAAAGCGCTTGGAGATTTTTGCATGATTGGTGCCAGGATAACCAATTGTCCACCTTGATCAATGGTGTTTAGTAACTGCAAATCATCGACACCAAAATCAGCACGACCTGTCATTACCTCATCAATCGGTGAAATAAGTTCACCCTGGTCATTGAATCCGGAATAAATTGAAACCGATATAGCCTGTTGCTGATAATAATTTTCTGATTGCGCTGTATAAAAACCGGCAAATTGAAAACTCGGCTCCCACCTGAGTTGCAAATCCACCTTTTGATCTGCCATTAAGTGCATTGAGTACAACAACACCATACAGTAAATTAACGGACGATTTAATTGAGATAATTTCACGAGCATATTATTTTTATTATCAGAGACCTCAGTTGCTGTCTCAAGGGTCGTAATCTCGGAGAACCATGATTATACCTGTTTTTTGATTGAACAAATCGAATAATGTATCCAATTTATAATCATTTACAATAACTTAGCAATCACTATAATAAGGCATTTATCGATTACACTATTATGAATCAACAACACCATAAAGTTATTATTTTAGGCTCCGGACCTGCCGGATATGCAGCCGCGGTGTATGCCGCACGGGCCAATTTAAAACCGGTTTTAATAACCGGCCTCGAGCAAGGCGGACAATTGATGACCACCACAGAAGTGGAAAACTGGCCCGGTGATCCGGGTGACTTACAAGGACCTGAGTTAATGGCTCGCATGCTGAAACATGCCGAGAAATTTAACACAAACATAATTTTCGATCATATCAATGCCGTTGACCTGCAACAAAAACCCTTTACATTAACCGGTGATCAAGGCACCTATTCCTGTGACAGCTTAATTATTGCCACCGGTGCCAGTGCCAAGTATTTAGGGCTTGAATCAGAACAAAAGTTTAAGGGTAAAGGCGTATCAGCCTGTGCCACTTGCGATGGTTTTTTCTATCGAAATCAACCGGTTGCGGTCGTTGGCGGTGGTAATACTGCGGTCGAGGAAGCGTTGTATTTATCCAATATTGCTTCAAAAGTCTATCTGGTCCATCGTCGCGATGAATTGCGCTCTGAAAAAATTTTACAAGATCGTTTATTTGAAAAAGCCAAAAATGGTAATGTCGAACTGATGTGGGATCATGTGGTTGATGAAGTGGTCGGTGATGACAGTGGTGTCAACGGCTTACGCATTAAAAACGTTAACAATGAAGCTTTGCAAACCCTGGATGTTCAAGGTGTTTTTATCGCCATTGGCCATTCACCAAACACCCAAATCTTTACCGGTCAACTGGATATGATTGGCGGTTATATTACGGTCCAATCCGGTCAACAAGGCAACGCCACCCAAACCTCCATTCCGGGTGTGTTCGCAGCCGGAGATGTTATGGACCATGTGTACCGTCAGGCCATCACTTCTGCCGGCACCGGTTGTATGGCCGCCCTGGATGCTGAGAAATACATCGATGCCTTAGAAGCCAATCAATAAAGGTATGTTCCTGTGACTCACGCTTCCGCTCCCAGCTCAAGCAGTACGCCGGTGATTTTTCATCTGCCTTGAAATGACCTTACATGTCCATTTATTTACCTGATTTGGCCCACTGCGGAGATTTTCCACCGGTGGGTCAGGCTTTGGATGAACCTGATGGCTTGTTGTGTATGGGCGGTGATTTATCCGTTAGCAGGTTGGTTAAAGCCTATCGACTGGGAATTTTTCCCTGGTATAATGAAGATGAACCGATTCTTTGGTGGTCCCCGGCCTTTCGTATGGTGCTACCGCCTGAGTCCATTCACATCAGTCGCAGCCTGGCCAAAGCCATCCGAAAAAACCAACCCCAATTTTATTTCAACCGGAATTTTGAGCATGTCATCAACCAATGCGCATTGATTAAACGTCGACAACCGGGGCGCTGGATTCACGATGAAATGATTGAAGCTTATATTAATCTATTTGAAGCCGGTCATGCTTTTTGTATTGAAGTGGTGGTCGAAAGTCAGCTGATAGGCGGCTTATATGGCGTAAAAACGCGTCATGTTTATTGTGGTGAATCCATGTTCTCAATTGGCACCAACGGTTCTAAATATGCTTTGGTGGGATTATGTGCATACCTCAATAGCCGGGACATTTTGTATTTGGATTGTCAGCTTTACAACCCGCATTTAGACTCCATGGGCGCACAACTCATTCCCAGAAATGAATTTATTAAAGATCTTTGACGAAATCTGTTTGTTATTCAATCATTTCATAAATAAACCGTTTGATGGTTTGTTGTCTGACTGAATAAATTAAACCATGTCGCGGATAATCCATGTATTTGCGATGTTTACGATGGGTTCGTTTAATTTCAATCAACTCACCATCGATTAACTCTGCCATTAACCGATATCTGTATTTGATTTGAAGGCCATAGGCTTTCGCTTGTTGTTTAGCCTCAGCATTAAAAACACCTTTAAATAAGCGCTCACATTGCTTAAAGCGCAGGTTATGCCCTGCTGATAGACCAATACATAAATGGGCAAATTCGTGTCTTATAACTGTATTTAACAAATCCCAAAAATCAGTGTTTAAAAAGTTTTGATTGATATGAATAACACCTTGTCGGTCCGCCATGCCGTATTTGGTTTTAGATCTGGTCCAGCACCAATTTTGCGGTTCTATAGACCATTGATTGATGGGTATAATTAGTTGTAACTCAGATTCAATACAACGGTATAACTGACTCACTCCGGCTTGGTTAATCGGCATCATTTAAAAATAAAAAAGGCTTTACGTCACTGTGACGCAAAGCCTTTAAATAACTATCAATCAGGTTTACAGCTTATCAGCTTCGGTTGATAAATACTCAGCCACACCTTCGGGTGAATCTTTCATCCCCTTTTGGCCTTCTTGCCAACCGGCCGGGCAAACTTCACCGTGCTCTTCATGAAATGCCAACGCATCCACCATACGCAACATTTCATCAACATTGCGGCCTAAGGGCAAATCATTCACCACTTGATGACGAACAATGTTGTCCTTATCAATTAAAAATGAACCGCGAAACGCCACCGCACCGTCTGGTGTTTCCACATCATAATCACGACAAGCTTTGTGGGTTACATCCGCAAACATGGTGTATTTAACCGGGCCAATGCCGCCTTCATTAATCGGGGTATTGCGCCAGGCGTTGTGGGTGAACTGAGAATCAATAGAAACTGCCACCACTTCAACATCACGTCTTTTAAATTCATCCATGCGTTTATCAAAAGCAATCAGTTCAGAAGGACAAACAAAAGTAAAATCCAAAGGATAGAAAAACACAACCTTGACTTTACCTTCAGTGGCTTTTTTGAAATTATAATCATCAACAATGGTGCCATCACCCAAGACAGCCGCACCTTTTAAGTTAGGTGCTTTTCTACCAACTAAAACGCCCATAATATTCTCCTATTAATCGTTTATTGAATTTAAATAAAGGGATTATGAATCTAAATCATACATACGTATCGATGATATGGTTGTGAAATAATTAATTTCAATAAAAAACCCCGGAATAAATCCGGGGTTTGTTCAAAACCGAACCCTATTTATGGTCCACAACCCGGTGGTTTAGGTGATGTGGGTCCAAGACATACATCATTACCCCTGACCGTAATGGTCACCGAAGGTTGTCCCGACGGAGGTGAAATGGTACATGAGCCGGTAAAGAACTCATTAATTCCATCCAAACCTGCAATAATTTCAACTGAGGTTTGTCCATTGGCATCGGTTGGATCAATTTGACCGTTGATGGAAATGCTGCCGCCGTTAGACTGACAGGTACCCACCAACGCCACATTAGGAATGCCGGTACCGGACCCGTCAAATAAGAACAACTGACTGATATGACGGCCACTGGTGTAGAAAGCATTCGGTGAGGCGGTTAAATAAGTGGCGCCGGGATCCGCAACCGCAATACAAACACCGGTTTGATTGTCTTCTGTTAGACAAGAGGTACCGCCTGAGCTAAAAATAAAGCCAAAATCATTGCTCGCTGTCACCACACCGTTGGCCTCGGCAATGCCGTAGGCACAACCATCAGCACCCGTTCTGTTTTGCATGGTACCTGAACCGGTCTCACCGTCTATAATACCGGTGCCGTTACCACCTACATAGGCCCAGGTAATGGTGGCACCTTGAATCGGATGACGTGCCGCATCATAGAAACACACCGATATGGGTGAAGGCTGGTTGGCCGGAATAATATTCGGTGAAGCCACTAAAATAGGTTCCAATTCAGTACCGGGTACCCCGGCCGCTCCCGGATAAATCAATTGTTCCACATCTGTCACTGTTCGTACATGGCCATTGTGGTTAGCACCTGTACCCTTGGCATATATGGCCGCAAGCTTACCCAGCTTCGATACCGGATAGTTGAGTTCGGTACTGGCCACACCATTTTCATCAACCGTGGCGGTGGCGTTAATATTACCATCCACAGCCCGACCAATCATGTAAGGGAATATATCCAAATCATTGACAATCGAACCGGTTAAATCATTATAATTAAACCGTTCAACGATGGTTAAACTGGTTTCGGACTGAACTGATTGCACTGTTTTTGCACTTTCAAGGTCTTCATTTCCTAAGATTTCTTCACCTTGTACCAGTAATGTATCACCGGGTTGTACACCACCGCCCGCGGTTAAAAACTCACCGGTCGGGGCATAAAACTGTTTACCACCCTCTTGCGGATCACCATCTGTACCACTGATGACAAATTCACCGGGGCCTTCATTCGGAAAGCCGATCAGCGGACTGTCAATCAGACCGAATTGTATGGTTTGAGGTAAAGCGGGGTTACCACCTTTATCCGTGGCAATGGCGCTGATGGTCAATGAATAGCTGCCATCTAAATTACCAATACCATCTTCATTAACCACGCCATTATCAACCCGATTAATAAACAAACTGCCCAAATTTGGCTCTGTGATATCTAAACCGAATAACACACCATCGCTTATAACAAAGCTTTTGGTCACTGTAATCGGATCTTGGATACCATTATCCACGTTGTTATCGGCACGATCAGCTGTGGCGGTAATGATGGCTGTATTAGAATTATTACCACTGTGTAATTTAAAAGAAGCAATACCGTTACCGGTGTCAATTTTTATCGATTGTCCCTGGACATTCATCCCATCGACATTGGTACCGGACACATATTCACCACTGTTGTTACCGTCGGTGGTGATATCAACCATAACATTATTAAAACCATTGGGGTCAGGAACCGGTTGATTTGAAGAGGATACATTCACTTGAATAATTTGCGATTGTGGACCGCCTGAGCCATTGATGTAATTGCTACCTGAACCTTGCATATTGATTGAATCAGGCAAAGTAACATCGGTCAAGCCGACCTTGATTTGTAGTTGTTGGGTGATGGTGCCACCGGTAAATGGATCCTGGGCACTGACCGTCAACGTTGCAGTACCCGGCTGATCAGCCCAGATAAAAATGGTGCCTTTACCGGCCACCATATCTACAGGTGCACTGCCCATCAAAACATAAATTTCATTGATATCTTCTGTTTCCGGGTCATCCAGGGTTGAAAAAGCCGCCACGGTAACCGGATTGATCGAGACACCAACTGCAGAATCTTCACCAGCAGGATTGGTAAAATTACCCAGCGGATCCCTGAAACTGATGGTGGCTTCTGTCATATAGACAGTGCCAAGGGCTTGTTCCGGACTTAAATTAAACACATTGGCAGGCAACGTTGTTTTAGCCGCATCAATGGTTAGTCTGTCAAATGGCTCAGGTCCTTCTGTAATGGTATATTGTAGACTGGCATTGGATGTCCGGCCTGTTTGCGGATCTACTGCCGAAGCCGTAAACGTCACATTACCGGGATTAGAACCGTGAATAAAGAAAGTGGCTTCACCACCGGCAGATTCATTAAACACTGAACCAAACATGGTTGTGAACTCATTGATGTCTGTGGTTTCAGGGTCATCTAATGTCGATATCGGCGCCACTTGAACATTGGATGTTCTAAATTGTACTTCTGTACCATCCGGTATGGGGTTTCCGTTGTCATATAAGACCCGAACATTAACCTGAGTCATGAAAGGTGAACCGGATGTAATCGGAAAATCATTGGTGTTCGCAGGGATACTCTGTTTCACCGGAGTGATGGTGATTTTTAAGTTTTTAGCGGCCGGACCGGTTGATGTTCCACCACTGTCACTGCTTCCACCACAGGCGCTTAAGACCAAAGCAAACCACGCGAAAAGTACAAATTGTTTTGTATATCTAAACATAATTAACCTATTCATTTAAATTATAAACTCTCTTTGATGATGGTCGGTGTTACAAAAATCAGTAACTCAGCCTTTTCATCCTGGACTGCTTTATTTCTAATAAAGCCCCTAATCCCGGAATATCACCCAATACCGGTACTTTAGAACGCGTGGTTCTTCTGACTTGCTCATAAATTCCGCCCAATACAACGGTTTGGCCATTACTCACCAAAACACGGGTTTGGACAGAACGGGTGTCAATTGAGGGGACACTGCCACCCAAAGCCGTTGAGACCTCCTGTCCAATGGCATCTTGTTTAACATTTAGGGTAAGGTCGATGCGATCGTCAGGTGTAATTAGCGGTGTCACTTCCAAAGACAATGTGGCATCTTTAAACTGTATCGATGTGGCGCCACTTGAGGTGGCTTCTTCATAAGGAATCTGCACACCTTGTTGAATAACCGCTTGTGTTTGGTTAGCCGTAATCACCCGAGGTGATGAAATGACTTCACCGCGGTCTTCGGTTTCAAGAGCAGACAATTCTAAATCCAACAGATAGTCAGCAGCCAAAATACTCATGGCCCAGCGTCCGGCCGATGAGGCTGCTGCCGGCAGGTTAACATTTAATCGTTCACCAATGGGTGGGCCGGCTATTGGTGAAGAGGATTCATCATCCGGTGTCACAGTCGGTAAGCCCGAGCCACTGGATGAGTTATAGCGGTTGATTAATGCCGCATTATTCATGCGGTCCAAAGCCGCTGCACTGCCACCGGTACTGATAATATTGCCATAGCGGTCTTCATGTGAACCAGTCACACCAAAGCGCACGCCCAGTTCGTCACCAAATTTCTCAGAAGCAACCACAATTCGGGATTCGATTTGAACTTGTTGTACCGAACGGTCTAAGGTATCCACTAAGTTTTGAATGACCCGCAAGCGATCGGGAACATCGGTCACTAATAATGTGTTGGTACGTTCATCAAAAGTCACCGAACCACGATCAGACAGCAGTTTGTTGGTACCGCCACCGCCGCCACCGCCGCCACCGCCCTGGCCGCCGGCTTCGCCACGTATTAAGTTTGCCAGATCTTCAGCTTTGGCGTAATTAACCTGGATAAAGATATTATCAAGCGGCTCAAGTTCTTGTTTTTTACTGAGGGCTTCTAATTTCTTTTGCTCTAATTCAGCAATTTCAGCAGCTGGCGCGACCCAAATAACATCCCCACGGCGTCTTTGGTCTAATTGCTTACTGCGCAATACAATATCAAGGGCTTGATCCCATGGAACATTGTTTAAGCGAAGTGTGACATTACCCTGAACACTGTCAGCCACCACAATATTTAATTGCGAAGCATCGGCAATCAGTTGTAATAATGACCGCACCGGAATATCTTGAAAGTTAAAAGACACCAAATGGCCATCATATTCGATTTCATCTTCTAATAAACGAGATGTGCTGGCGGTATCCACTTTTTGTTCTGCCACTTCAACGGTATAACGGTTACCGGTTTGATAGGCCATTTTCTCAAAAGAACCCATGGCTTCCAGTTCGATTTTAACATCCTGACCCCGTTGTCTGGCATCAACATATTTTACCGGGGTGGCAAAATCAATCACATCCATTTTTAAGTCCAGTGATTCATCCAGAACAGCATTGGCCACTTCGATAACCACTTTATCCATATTTTCAGAAATATTAATAATCGCATTGGGATCGCTTAAGCCAATCTGAACCACAGCCTGTCCCTCTTCACCGCGTCTAAAATCAATGTCATTGACGGTGGTTTTATAACTACTGTCTCTTTGTACAAAGCGCTCGCCTGGCATCACGGTGACAGTCACTGTATTGTTATCAGTTGCTATACTGTGCTCAGAGGGACCGGTTAAATCAATAACAGCACGGGTTTTGTTACCGGCAGAAACGACCCGCAGTCCTTTGGCCTGACCCATACCGATGCTTTGGCTGTCCATACCACTGTTATTTAGAGTATTTTCAAAGTCTAACGCCAATCTGGGTGGCAAATTGGTGCTGAATACCTTCGGTTCAGTCATCTCACCACTCATTTCAAAAGTAATTTTCACAGCACCATTATCACCGGAATTGAGGGTGATATTCTCAATCGTTGATTGGGCGTTGGCCTGACTCATCAGAAAACACAAAATCAAACTTACGAGGTTTAATTTTGTAGCGGTTGAGTTAAAAATTTGCATATTCATAAAATTACTCTCAATTACTCTTCTTTTAAAGCAATAGCTGCATCTTGTTCACGCCATGCCCCTAATCCATCGTTAATCCACTCTTTAATCTGGATTTCACTTTCACTGATGGCGACAACTTCACCATGATTGTGTCCTAAATGGTGACCCACAGATACCCGGTGTATGGTGCCTTCCGGGTCTTCAACCAGAGCCCAATAATCATCCAGTTGCTGATAGGTTCCCACCATCACCAAACTGTCCAAAGGAAATGACTCAAGGTATTCTTTGCGACGGGTCAAATCCGGTCCGCGGCCATCTTCAGTCTGAGCTATTTGAGCCTCATCCTGGGTATTCTCTGCCACTTCCAAATCATTACTGAATGGATCCCGCAAACCATTTTCATGGTATTCAAACACAACTTGTGGTGTGATTTCAGGCAGTGGCTCAATGGGTTTAACCGGTTTGGCTTTTTGGCGTTCCATAAATTCATTGAGGTCTTCTAAACTGTTTTGGCATGCTGACAGCAACAAAACACCTATTAACAAGCTGATTACTCTCATTGTCCACCCCCAGCGCTCTCTTCTTGAGTTTGCATCTCGTTGTCATCCAAATAGCGATAGGTTTTGGCTGTGCCTTCTAAGATAAGCCGCCCGCCCTGGGTCGCCTCACCAATCGGCTTCAGGGAAATGTCGTGCATGGTTAAAATCACCACCCTTGGCAGTGATGCCACGCCACTGACAAAATTACCAAATTGGTGATAATTACCCTTCATTCTTAAGGTGATGGGCTTTTCCGCATAAAAACCTTTTAAGGTTTCAGCACCCGGTTCAAATAACTCATTTTCGATACCGCTGGCCAAGGCTGTTTGAGAAACGTCCACAATCAAATCGGACATTTCATTTTTACTGGGTAATTGGCGCAGCATCGATTGCAGAATCACTTCCATTTCTTCCAATTGATTCTTATAAGCCGGTAGTTGTGCCGCTTTTTGATATTTAGCGGCGTAGGTGTTTTTTAAATCCACTTCAGTCCGTTGCAGACTCTTTAAACTTTCCTGCTTGGGCTTAATCCAAAACCAATAACCAATCGCCAGAATAGCCAAAGCCAGTAATACCACAGCCCCTAATTTAATGTGTTTTGGCCAACCGCCGGGGTTACTCGTGTCTAAACTTTGCAGTTCATCAATTAAACTCATGACTGCACCTCCTCAACCGTGTCATCTTTTAAGTTGGGGTTCACCAACTTAACACTTAACTTGAATTTTTGCTCATGCGAAACCAAAGTGTTGTCGGTTTTGATGTATTCTAATTCCACATTACTGAACCACTCAGATTTTTCCAGCCTCCTCATGTAATCAGAAACCCGCGAATGGGACTGTGAGTAACCTTCCAAAGTAATGGTTTTACCTTGTTGAGTAATTTTTTCCAAAAACACACCGTTGGGAATGGTTTTCACCAATTCATCGAACAGGTGCACCATTTGTGTTCGACTGGCTTGCAATTCTTCGATGACCTGTTGCCGGGCAATTAAACCGGCTTTTTTAGCTTCCAGTTCCTTAATCTCAGCAATTTTGGCGTCCAGTCTTTTAATTTCTTCGGTTAAAAATGTATTGCGTTTATTTTGGAATTCTATGCTTTGTTCATAAAAATAATACGCCAAAGCAAACAATAATAAAGCCACGCCGGCAGAGATACCCAACATGACATAGAATTCTTTGGTGAGTTGTTGACGTCGTTCTTCGCGCCAGGGAAGTAAGTTAATCTTTA
>CAZLAW010000023.1:0-22909 GCA_964557625.1 uncultured Marinicella sp. | reverse complement strand
ATGGTTTACTTCGGCTATCAATCAAAGCAAATAAGCGTACAAAATTGTAATAATTAGGCTCAAAAAGTTTTTTCAAAAGCCTGTCTGTCCTCAAATATCGCCAGCCATTGATCGGCGATAAACTTCGGCGGACTGAGCAGGTTGATTTTTAAATCACCTTTGCGGTTGGCCAGGCATTGGTTGGCAAAATCACCGCCCAGGTTTTTATCGGTCAGATTAATACAGGGATCGTTATTGGCCATTTCAGTGAGCCGCTGATTAATCTCATGAGGGGATGAAATGGTTTTTAGGCGACCACGCATTAAATTGGCACACATGGGTTGTTCATCCACGCACTGGGCAAAGTCGATGTTGCTGGGTGCAACCAGCAAATCTTCGCGCTGTAATATGCGGATATCTCGGGCGGTTTCTCGACGGTAAATGGGGTGTAAATAGGCCCATAACAAAATGGGTTTAAGTATTTGTTGCTGATAAAAACTGTATTGGTGGTAATTCTCAATCAGTAATTTGGAATTAGCCACCACGGCCGATGGGTTATTATCAATCATTAGCAAATAAAGGTTAATGATGTTGTCATTTTTAACAGATAAAGGCACGCTGGCACGGGCAACAATAATGGCACTGCGGTCCTGGCTGATTAAAGCGTTAACAAGCGGGCTGTAATCGGGCTTTCGGGGGGCGCTGGCACAAGCGGCCAAAACAAGTGTAATAAGAAGCAGGACAGGTTGACGCATGGGTTTTAACTGATAAAAATGGCCATTGTAGCGCCTGCCATTAAAAAAGAAATGTGAAACAGTCGCAATTTTGAGGATTTTGAGCAATAACTTCGGCTTCCACAGCCATGAAAAGTGTATTGTGGCTTTACTTTAGGACCGATGTTCTATAGAATACGCGGTCTTGTTTTGGACAGAACACCGGATACAATTATGAGAAAAGACATTCACCCGGAATACCGTGAAGTGGTATTTCAAGATACAGGCGCTGATTTCGCGTTTTTGACACGCTCTTGTCTGCACAGTAACGAAACCATCAAATGGGAAGACGGTAACGAATATCCGTTGGTCAAAATCGAAATTTCATCCAAATCACACCCGTTTTATACCGGTCAGCACAAAGTGGTTGATTCCGGTGGTCGTGTGGATCGATTTAAGCGTCGTTACCAAAGAAAATAATCGCTTAACGCGACTGATTTTTAAAAACCCGATTCATTCGGGTTTTTTTATGGCCATAAAAATAAACGCTTTGTTGATTTCAGTCATGTGGTTTTGTTTTAAACCGTTTCAATAAGATGCTAAAATGAACGATTGTTTGATATCCACAATGATGCAAATTCGGAGAATAATTATATGAGTGACGATGTTGTAAAAATCACCACCCCGGAAGGGAAAACTGCCGAATTACCGGTTAAACGTTCAGTCTTAGGTCCACCCACCTTTGATATAAAAACACTGCATAAGCAAACCGGCTATTTCACCTATGATTCAGGCTTTGCGGCCACCGCGGCCTGCACCAGTGACATCACTTTTATTGATGGTCAGGAAGGTGTATTACTGTATCGTGGTTATCCCATTGAACAACTGGCCGAGAACAGTAATTTCATGGAAGTGTCTTACTTGTTATTGAATGGTGAATTACCCACCAGTCAGGAGTATGAAGAATTCACTTCTTTAATCACCCGGCACACCATGGTGCATGAGAAAATCCGGTCATTTATGAAAGGCTTTCAATATGATGCCCATCCGATGGCGATGATGATGAGTGTGGTGGGTTCTTTCGCGGCTTTTTACCACAATGACACTGATGTCAATAATCCCGAAGACCGTCATCTGGCGGCCATTCGTCTGATCGCTAAAATGCCGACCGTGGCAGCGGCCGTGTATAAAAACTACATTGGTCAGCCAATTATGTATCCCAACAACAGTCTGAATTTTACCGAGCGTCTGTTGCATATGATGTATGGCGTACCGGCTGAACCTTACGAGGTTAATCCGGTGGCGGCCAAAGCCCTTGATTTACTGTTTATTTTACATGCTGACCACGAACAAAACGCCAGCACTTCAACGGTACGACTGGTCGGTTCCACCGGCGCCAACCCCTATGCCAGTATCGCCGGCGGCATTGCCTCTTTGTGGGGACCGGCTCACGGTGGTGCCAACGAAGCGGTTCTTAACATGTTGGATGAAATCGGCGATGTCAGTCAAATCGATAAATATATCGCCAAAGCCAAAGACCGGGATGACCCGTTCCGTCTGATGGGTTTTGGCCATCGGGTGTATAAAAACTTTGATCCACGGGCCACCATTATCCGTAAAGCCACCCATGAAGTCCTAGATGCCCTGGGTATTGATGACCCGCGTCTGGAACTGGCCATGAAATTAGAAGATATCGCATTAAAAGACGCATATTTCATTGAACGCAAACTGTATCCAAATGTGGACTTTTATTCTGGCATTATCTACAAAGCCCTGAATATTCCGGTGCAGATGTTTACCGTCATGTTTGCGTTAGCCCGCACCGTCGGTTGGACGGCGCAATGGTTAGAGCAACACGAAACGGCCGATACCCGCATTGGCCGGCCGCGTCAGGTTTATCGTGGTGCAAAAAAACGTGACTTCGTGGCCCGCCATAAACGCTGAAAATAGACTTAAACAGTTGGGTTTTAACCCCGCTGTTGTGTTGCAAAATACGGACGATGACTTAACCCTGTCTTATACCGACGGGGTGTTGTCTTTACACCATCAAGACCCGTCAACCCGGCCGCTTTTAATTGATTATTGCAGCCCGCAATTTAGTTATCGACTGAAACGGGCCGCTCATGAACAGGTGGTGAAAGCCTGCCGCATCAAAAATCAAAACAATATCCGATTATTGGATGCCACCTGTGGTTTGGGTCGAGATGCCATGCTATTGCAGCACAGCGGTTTTCAAGTCACCGCTTACGAACGCCATCCGCTATTGGGTGCGCTGTTGGCCGACGCCTTAACACGTATTCCTGCACACCTGGAACCATTTAATTTACAGGTCGATGATGCCTTAACGGCTTTTCAATCCGGTGACTACGATGTGATTTATTTGGATCCGATGTTTCCCGAAAGTACAAAAGCAGCCCGGGTAAAAAAAGACATGGCGATTTTACAACGGTTACACCAACCCAGCGGTGATGACAGTCATGAATTATTCCATGCCGCCTGGCAAGCGGCTTGTCAACGGCTGGTGGTTAAACGCCCCCAGAAGTCAGCCACGCTCAGTGACCATAAACCCACTTTTCAAATCAACGGTAAAACCTGTCGATTTGATGTTTATCAGCGTGCTTGAAAATACAAATAGCGGCTTAAATGCTTGTCGCCCAGGTTATCCCTGTAGCCTTTGAGCTGAGGGTTAACCAAATGGCGTGACACATAAAAATAAAGCGGAATCAAAGGTAGTTCTGCTTGTAAAACAGCCTCTGCCTGTTGAATCAAACGCATTCTTTTTTCTGGGTTGGCGGTTGTTCTTATTTGCGCCACTAATTGATCATATTCAGCACTGTTAAAACCGTAATAATTAAAACGCGATGTTGATTCAAACAACTGCAAATAATTGAGCGGATCATTGTAATCGGCAATCCAACCCCCTCTGAAAATCTGCTTATCAGTTCCCTGACGGGTTTTGATAAAAACTTTCCACTCCTGGTTTTTAAGCTGCGTTCTAACCCCTAAAAACTGGCGCCACATGGCGGCCACTGCCAAGGCGGTTTTCTTTTGGTTATTGCTGTTGTTATAAAGCAATTGCAACCGGTCCGTTTGCGGATTAAACCCGCTTTGGGTTAAATGATGTTTGGCTTTATCCAGGTTAAAGTCATTACCGGTGTTCATTGCGCCTGGAATTAACCCTGCCGCCGGCTGTTGACCGGATTTAAGCACTTTGTCCACCAGAATATCCCGGTCAATGGCGGCATTCAGCGCTTGGCGTAAATCAATGTCTTGCAGATGATTGTCAGCTAAGTTCAAACCCAGAAAGAAACTGCCATTATAAGGCGCGATGCGTAAGGCCTCAGAAAGGTTTGTTCGTAACCAGTCTAACTGGCTGTCCGGGATGGTTTCAGTCATGTCCAGTTCACCGGCACGAAATTTAAGTAATTCACTGTTTTGATTTTCCGTTACCACATAGTTAACTGTTGCGATTTGCACCTTGTGCGCGGCATGAAAAAACGGATTTTTTCGCAATTCAATCTGCTCATGCGGTAGGTGTTCGACCACATAATACGCGCCATTGTAAACCGGTTTATCGGTGCGATGTGCCACTGATGGGGCAAACACCGGCAACACCAGTTTGGCCGCCAGGCTCGGGTCGACCCGATTGAGCTGAATACTGAGCGTTTTAGGTGATGAGCTGGTTACCTGCAAGCGTCCTTGTTGGCGCATATTGTCAAATAAAAAGGCATACGGCGATGCGGTAGCCGGTGCCACCGCTTGTTGCCAGGCGTGGATAAAATCAATGGCCAGCACCGGTACACCATCACTCCAGCGGGCTGTGTCTTTCAGGGTAAACTGCCAATGTAAACCATCTGAGCTGACCGCATAATTTTCTGCCGCACCCAAAACCGGCTCACCGTTGATATCATAGGTAAAAAGTCCTTCATAGACATCCAACAGGATATTGTGGCTGTTCAAACCCTGGGCTAAATGTGGATTGAGCGAATCCGGTTCCGCACCGTTCCCGCGGTTAACTGTTGGTTCGTCAGCATAAACCTGACCGCTGACCAGCAGAATCACTAAACAGGCAATCTTAGCAGACATAATTTTCCATAAATGAAGTGGCTTTAACCGTTAAGTTTGGTATCATTTTAAACCTTATCATAATAAATTCTTCCCACCTATGCCCAAAAATGTTCCGATTGAATCCAAACAACAACTGATTGATTATTTGGCTGCCGGCTGTAAACCCAAATCAGCGTGGAAGGTTGGCACTGAACATGAAAAATTCGGCTTTCATCGCCACAGCTTAAAGCCGCTGCATTATAGCGAACCCGGCGGTATTCGCGATATCTTACACCAATTGGCTGACAACCATGGCTGGGAACCGTTGTATGAGCAGGATAACATCATTGCACTGCGCCGAAACGGCTGTTCCATCACCTTAGAACCGGGTGGCCAATTGGAATTATCCGGCGCGCCATTGAGTGATGTTCACCAAACCTGCGCCGAAACCAATCAGCACCTTAAAGAGCTCAAAAGTGTCGCCGAACCTTTGGGAACGGCTTTTTTTGGGATGGGTTTCCAGCCCACCGCCAGCCGTGACGATATCGATTTTATGCCTAAAGATCGCTACAACATCATGAGCGACTACATGCCAAAAGTGGGTTCTTTGGGTTTGGATATGATGAAGCGCACTTGCACCATTCAGGCCAATCTGGATTTTTCTTCTGAAGCCGATATGGTGAAAAAATTTCGGGTGAGTCTGGCTTTACAACCGGTGGCCACCGCTTTATTCGCCAATTCACCGTTCACAGACGGACAAGTGAATGGTTATTTGAGTTATCGCTCGCATATTTGGACCGACACCGACCCCGATCGCTGTGGCATATTGCCTTTTGTGTTTGAGGATGGCATGGGGTTTGAGCGTTATGTGGATTATATGCTGGATGTACCGATGTATTTTGTACACCGCAATGAGCGCTATATCAATGCCGCTGGATTGTCATTCCGGGATTTTTTAGCAGGTGAGTTAACGGTATTACCGGGCGAAAAACCGACCATGAAAGACTGGGAAGACCATTTAACCACCGCTTTTCCTGAGGTGCGTTTAAAAACATTTTTAGAAATGCGCGGTGCCGATGCGGGCCCCTGGCGCAGAATTTGTGCTTTACCGGCGTTGTGGGTGGGACTTTTATATGACGATACCCAACTTAATCAAGCGGCTGACTGGATTGCTGACTGGACCATTGAAGACCATGCCTACTTACGCAGCCAAGTCCCGAAATATGGACTGTGTACTGCGTTTAAAGGTGAAAAAGTCCGCGATTTGGCCTTACGGATGCTGGCCATGTCCCGTGCCGGCTTAGAAAAACGGGCCATTAAAACCTCCTGTGGCAAAGATGAAAGCGTGCATTTAACCGCACTTCAGGAAATTGCCGACACCGGCGTGACACCGGCGGAACGCAAACTGGGCAAATACCACGGTGTTTGGCAGCAGCAGTTGGATGAAATATATCGACTTTGTGCTTATTAACACCGTGAATAAAAAAAGAACCCGAACCTAAGCGTCCGGGTTCTTTTGCTTTTAATGGGCTTGCATCAGGATTTTAAGCGGGATGCCCTGGCGTTGCCAATGACCCCCTTCGGTACCGTCATAGGTCAGATCAAAATCTGCATCACCGTCGGTGCTTAAATCCTGTAAGGTATTTCTCAGGTTGAGGCGTAAAGTACCAATTTTCTTATACTGTATTTCTTGTGGCACACCAGTTCTCGGATAACCTTGTGCCTGGTAAAAATCGGTGTGGTAATCTTCACCCATTGTCAAACCCGGTTCTTCTGCCAACGCCCAGCGAGTATTGCCATCCCCGTCATAATAAAACAAGGAAGTTTGGGTGGTGAATCTTGAATGAATAATGGAGAAACCCCACCCTTCGTCGTTATCACCGCCATACCAGTCATTACCCAAATCCGATTCCGACTTGTTTTCATTCGATACAATCGGCTGAATGCACCAGGTCTGTTGTTCGTTATTTATCCGCCACTGCGCCAAGGCCACCTGATCCAGGTTGCGGTCTGTGCCATCCTGACAGGCCGCGTGGTTGCGGGCCACCTGGTTATTAAAATCAAAACGCAATCGACCATCGGTTAACGCAGGGTCCGGCACTAACGGGAATCCTTGCGCCGGATCGATGCTGTAATCATATTTGGGTTTGAGTAAAGTGTCCGGTTCAAAGGCATCATTTAAAACACCGTTTTCTAAGTACGTATATGAAAAATACCACTCCGGTTTGCCATCGGCATCATAGGTGTAAAATGTACTGGAATATAAATCATCATGACCGGCATATTCTATGTTAAAACCGTGTCCACTGTATTTCGGATCGTACCAGGAACCTTTTAACGGTCTGATATTGCCACTGTTGACACAACTGTCACAAACAAATTGTTCGCGGTTATACACATTGCTTAAGCGGATATCATCGACCCAAAAACCCTCAGCCGCTGTGTTGGTGTCAGACACAACCCGAAAACGAAAGCGCACTGTTTCACCCACATAGGCATTACCCAAATCAACCATTGCCTGACGCCAGGCTAACTGGTTGCCGGACCAGGCAAAATAATTTTGAGCGGTGTTGTTGTTAGCCATCTGGCCATCATAAGGCACCGTACTTAATGCCCCGATATCTAGCCAGTTGTCTTGTCCTTTAATTTGCATTTCTAAGATGGCACCATCCCAGTATTGACCCTGATTATATTCAAGATTATAAGACAACGCGAAACTAAGCTCATTACCACCATCGGCTAAAGTCAGCCAAGGCGAGGTCAGGGTTTTGTCAGAAAAATTATCTTCAGATGCAGCAAACCAGCTGGCCTGGCCTGAAAAGGCTTTTGTGCTGTCTTTAACCCAATTGGTGAAACCCAGATTGAGCTGGCTACGCATCATGTCATCGGTTTCCGCAGCGGCTGTAAAATCCCCTTTATTCAACGTCTGGTTAACCGCCGTCATGGCAACCACTTCAGTGGTAAACTGACCGGTTTCAGTGATGACAGTGACCGGAATGGTCACATCTGCCGCACAACTGGCCGTCTCTGATAAGTTCACTTTTACCCCAACCTGACGTTGGCTAAAGGGCGGTAAATTGACATGTTTGGTGGCATCAATAATCGTTAAATCGCCACTGTAATTCAATGCCACGGCCACCTGATTAAGACTTTGATCAGTGTGGTTTTCCAGTTTCAGCATAAAATGCCCCTGTTCCCCTTTATCCAGGTAATTATCATCATCACAACTGGCATCCGTGGCGATAAATTTAACCAGCGAAACACTCACCGGGTTGCGTTGAGCTCGGTAGGTTCCGCGACCATGGGTTCCGATGTATAAATCATTGTCACCGTTCCAAACCAAATCCACCACCCTGGTAAAAGCCGGTCCGTATTGATAGCGTTGCCAGTTATACAAATCACCGTTAGTCGTTTCACCCACCCATAAACCCAATTCACTGCCGACAAATAAGCGATTCGCTTCCAGGGGGTCGTTAATCACCTGGAACAAGGGTATTTCAGGTAAATTACCGGCAATCGAAAACCAGCTTAAACCGCCATCTGTGGATTTAATAATCCGATCACGGTCATAACCCCCCAGCGTCACATACAGGGTATTACCGGTGGTATCAAATTCATCCACACGAATATCCGTAACCACTGTCGACATCTGGCCAATAACCTGGGTACTGAGGGTGATGTCTGTTACCGTGTTACTGGTACCCAGACCATCTATTTTTACCAAATGATTGGTATTGACATTGGCCATGCCGGCAAATGCCTGACTGGGGTTGTGGGGATTAAAAGCCACCGCAGATACCGATGCGCCATTAATCACACCGGTGACATCCTGCCAGCTGGCGTTAGCTAATTGACGGATATTGCTTGAATAATATACCTTATTGGTACCCACCAGCATGCGGTTACCATTGTTGTCATCCAGCACATAGGGCTGGATAAAGCGCGCACCTTCGGTTTCGGGCAATTTGATGGCTTCAAGGCTCATTCCCCCGTCTCTTGAACCATAGAGTTGACCGCGAACATAAGAATTATAAACATAATTACCTTGTTGTTGGTCCCAGGCACTGTAACCGCCGTCACCACCATACCATTCCAGCCAGTTCTGGGTGTCGCCAAAATATATCTGGGCACCATTGTCCTGGGTACCGGAATTAACATACCGTCCATCGGGACTCACTGCAATACCGTAGGATTGAGAAATATTCAGACCATTATTCAAATCAAAAAAGGTGTTGCCGCCATCCACTGATTTAGCCACCCCGCCATCGTTAACGAAATAAATGTGGTTGGGGTTATGGGGTGAAAAGAAATAGCCGTGGTGATCGGCATGCATATAACGTTCAGATTGTCCCGGCTGCACAAACCAATTTGATTTTTTGACAATACTGGTACCGCCGTCATGGCTGGCATATAAATCAATCGCACCCACCAATACATGATTGGTGTCATTGGGGTTAACGGCGATGGCCAAATCATACCAACCTTGACGTTCAATAAAATTGGTTTGCGAGGCGGTTTTGGCAAACTGCAGCTGACTGCCGGGATTGGCTGACCATAAACCCAATGTACCATTGGTACCGCCACCACTTAAATCAACGGCTTCTTTTGAAACCGCCACATACACCTTACCGGTTTGGGCAAAACCAATCTCCATACGTTCCACTTCCTCAATGGGCAGGCCATTGTTATCCAGTTTCTGCCAACTGATTCCGGCATCCACCGATCGCATAATAAATCGTTCTAAATCGCGCACTTCAGAGGGTTTTATAATACCGCTGACAGTGGTGTAGACATTGATGATTTGATTACCAATGGATTGTTTAATCATCACCGCCGGAATGGTGATGCTGTTGTCCTCTCCACCCATAATAATGGGTAATTCGCTGTTATTTTGATAAACCACCACCGCTTTGGCACCGGCATTTTGGGCATTCTTAACTTTAACGGTGAATTCACACTGGCCCCGTTGTATGAGTGCTATTTTACCGCTGATGTCATTTTTAATGCTTTCACAGGCATCTTGCGTTGCGCCGACATTATCCCGGGCCAAGAGAATCTCACCGGTGATCCCGTTGGTGGGTATGGTGCCGCCAAAAGCGGCCGGGACCGCATCGTAGTGACCGGCAATACTGCCCGGCGCGGTAATAATTAATGTGGATTGGACCTGGTTGAGTGTTCCAAAATGATAGGCCAGTAAATGGTGGTCATTGGCCGGATCTCTTTTTAAATCGGTAAACCCCCGTCCGGTGGTGTTATGTCCACTGACTTCCTGCCAGCTTTGCCCCAGATTATCAGAGCGCATAATGCCCGCATTGGTGGCTGCTAACAACACGTCACTGCCGGGAATGCGGGCTAAACGGTTGACATAATAAAACTGTGGATTATCGGTGCTGACTAACTGCTGCCAACTTTCTCCAAAGTCCTCAGACACAAAAATACCCGCACCCTGGGCAGCGTCAAAATTAAAAAAACCTTCACCGGTGCCAATAAAAACACGCTCAGCATTATCCGGATCCACCAACATACTGCCAATCGCTATATTCGGTAAAAAGTCCGTTTTTGGCTGCCAGCTTTGGCCGTCATCGGTGGATTTCCAAACACCGCCTGAAACACCACCAGCCAGTAAAAAACCGGGTTTATCAGGGTGAATAACGAAACCCCGAATACGGCCACCAAAAGTACCCGGCCCAATCTCGTCAAAACGTAACGGCAAGACCTCATTGGATTGGCCTGCTTTTTCCATTGTTTGAATCTGACGTTTAATCGCCATATTCAACTGTGACGGGTTTTTGTCACTTTTTGCTGTTTGTCGCATGTCTGCCAACCAACGGGCTGCTTGGTCTGGCTTATCATATTTTTTCGGCTCTTTTTGCTGTTTATAAATGTTGGTGCCCTTTTTTTCTAAAGATTTTTGCGTCGTTGCGATCTCAAACTTTGGCGCTAAAATTGAAACAGAAACGCCCAACAGGACAAGAAAAAGTAAATTTACAAGCGGCTTCATAATGTTGCAGGTTAACAAAAAGTAAATATTCTATCACAACAATCGGCAAATAAA
This sequence comes from uncultured Marinicella sp., assembly GCA_964557625.1. Classification (GTDB taxonomy): domain Bacteria; phylum Pseudomonadota; class Gammaproteobacteria; order Xanthomonadales; family Marinicellaceae; genus Marinicella. The sequence goes on along the minus strand of CAZLAW010000023.1, from coordinate 12,115 downwards.
TCTTTTGCCTGCCCCAATAAAAAAGCAGGTGTCAAATTGACACCTGCTTGGAAAGCCGATTAGCCGAGGACTTATTGGAAAGCATAACCCACAATCGACAACACAATGGTGTAGGGTAAGGCCATCCACACCATCCGCATATACCCAAGACGAATCGCCGGTGCCAGGGCCGAAGTCAGCAGGAATAAAAACGCAGCCTGACCATTGGGTGTGGCAATCGAGGGGATATTGGTGCCGGTGTTAATCGCCACCGCCAGGGTTTCTAAATGCTCACGGCTGATTTCGCCGGCATCGAAGGCGGCTTTAACTTCATTAATATAAACCGTTGCCACAAACACATTGTCACTAATGGCGGATAACACACCATTGGCCACAAAAAAGGCTTTGGGTTGTAAGTCCATATCCATGGCCAATACCCACTCAATCACCGGTGTAAATAAATGTAAATCATGAATCATACCGACAATCACAAAGAATATGCACAATAACGAAACAAAAGGCAGTGATTCTTCAAAGGCCGGACCAATACGGCTTTCGTGGTTGATACCGGTCAATGAAGTCACCAATACCAATAACGACAAACCGACCAAACCCACTTCCATGATATGCAACGCCAGACCGATAATTAATAACACACCACACAAACCCTGTACAATTAAGCCGTATTTCTCGATCAGTGTTCTTTTTTCATCTTCTTCATGCAGATAGTCTTCCAGGACTTTGCGAACCCCGTCATCCAATTGATAGCCATAACCAAATTTACGTCCAAACAACTCCAGCACCACCACCATACATAAACCGGCTATGAATACGGGAATTGATACATGAAACATTTCCATGGCGAACTGAATAAAGGTCCAATCCATTTTTTCACTGATGAGTAAGTTTTGCGGTTCACCGACCTGCGTCATGACACCACCTAAGGCGGTACCTATGGCGCCGTGCATCACCAGTGAACGGATAAAGGCGCGAAAACCGGATAAGGTATCACCGCCCATATCAACCATATCATCTTCATCTTTAGCGGCACCGGCCATAGAGTGCACTTTTTCGTAAACCCCGTACAAGGCCACGAACACGGTAATCAATACCGCCATCACGGTGAGTGCATCCAAAAAGGCTGACAGGATGGCAGCGGCAGCGGAAAACATCACCGATAAAATGATTTTGTTTTTCACTTTAAGCAGAATTTTGCCGAAAATAAATATCAACAGTGGTTTCATGAAATAGATAAAACTCACCATAAACACCAGCAGCATAATCACGCCGAGGTTTTGGTTTATTTCATACCACACGGTTTCGGGTGTGGTCAGACCCAACGCCAACACCGCCAGGGCCAGTAAACCTCCGGATTGCAATGGATAGCACTTAAGCGCCAAAGCCAGGGTTAGAATAAACATACCAATAAAGGCCCAACCCATAATGGTTTCACCCAACAGCAGGTTCAGCGGATAGGCCGCCACCAGAAAAGCCAAAATAAGGGTTTTAAACCAATTCGGGCTATTGCCTAAAAATTCACTGTAAAAAACTCTAAACATCGGTACTCCGTGATTAATTAATGATTATCAATGCGAATGAATGGTTTAATACGCACCGTTTTGAACGCATATCCACCCTCTGTTTTCGCCAAGCGGGCATTTTAGCACGTCTTCGTGGCTATTTTTATGTTTTCGAACTGTGTTAATCTTAGAGTATTTAGTGGTCTGTTAAAAACACCTGCGATATAAAGTGCTATCAGGCAACTCTGTTAACGGTAAAGCGTCGGATCAGAAATCCCGGCTTGTTGAAAGCCTGTTTTACGGTGGTGACAAGCATCACAACGACCACAGGCACGACCTTGTTCATCGGCCTGATAACAACTGATGGTTAAACCATAATCCACACCCAATTTTGTACCCAGTTGAATTATTTCGGCTTTGCTCAAATCAATTAAAGGGGTTTTTACTTTCAGCAATCGGCCTTCTTCGACCGCGGCCACGGTGGCCAAATTGGCCAACCGCTCAAATGCATCAATAAATGCTTGTCGACAATCGGGATAACCGGAATAATCCACCGCAGTGACACCGATATAGAGCGCTTGAGCACCCACCACTTCGGCATAGGCCAGAGCGACGGATAAAAAAATGGTGTTTCTGGCCGGCACATAAGTGAGCGGGACTTCTGTAGAATCTGCATCAAAGTCAGACACATCCAGCTTGTCATCGGTCAATGAGGAACCGCCAAAGGCAGCCAAATCCATTTTAATTATTTTGTGTGATTGGGCACCGCCGGCTCGAGATACCTGTTTTGAGGCGCTCAATTCGACTCGGTGACGTTGGCCGTAATCTACAGCCAGCGTATAACACTGATAGCCGTCAGCTTGGGCGGCGGCTAAGGCGGTGGCGGAGTCCAAACCGCCGGAGAGCAAAATAACGGCTTTTTCAGTCATGTTCTATATTGGGTTATGTTCCGGGGGTATCACCCCATAAGAGTTTATGCAATTGTATTTGCATACGGACGGGTAAATGATCACGCAAGATCCATTCAGCCAGTTGTTGCGGCGGCATCACATCGGCCACCGGTGAAAACAACACCTGACAGCGCTGATTTATGGCGTATTTGTTGACGGTCTCAACCGCCCATTGATAATCCGCTTCATCGGCAATCACAAATTTAACTTGATCATGGGCATTCACTAAATCCAAATTGGCATAATCGTTTTTCATCATCTCACCGGACCCGGGGGCTTTGAGGTCAATGATTTTAATCACTTTGGGATTGACCTCGGCCACCGACAAGGCCCCGGCAGTTTCCAGACTCACTGTATATCCCGCATCTATCAAGCGAATAATCAAGCCATGTACCCGCTTTTGGGCCAGCGGCTCACCACCAGTGACACACACATAAGATGTTTTGTGTTGGGCGACTTCTGCGATGATGGCATCATAAGTCATCCACTGACCGCCGCCAAAAGCATATTCGGTATCACACCACACGCAACGCAAAGGGCAGCCGGTTAAACGAATAAACACGGTCGGTAAACCCGACAAAGTACTCTCGCCTTGCAGTGAGTAGAAAATCTCATAAATTTTAAGTTGTTCACTGCGGTCTTCGGTCAATTGATTTTACCTTCACGTTTAAGCAAATTCAGACGATTTTGTGCCAACCGTGCCACCGAATCATTTGGAAAGCTGTTAATCACCTTGTTTAAGGCCTTTTGCGCCTGGCTGTAATCTTCCAATTCGTGGTAGGTGTAGCCAATTTTTAACAAGGCATCCGGTAATTTAGCACTTAAAGGAAACTGTTGTTCTAAATTCTGAAAAGCTGCCAAAGCCAAGGGATACTGACGGGTCACATAGTAACTTTCACCCAACCAATAATAAGCGTTGTCGGTCAGTTCATGGTTTGGATAGGCCTGGATAAAATCTTCAAAGGCCCGGGCCGATTCAGCGAAAAGGCCTTGTTTCAGTTGATTAAAAGCCTGTTGGTAGCGGGTTTGCGCTTGCGGGTCGCTGTTGTCTTGTTGTGCTGAAACTGTGTCCTGATTAAGTGTATCGGTGGTCAATTCAGCATCAATCGGCGCCCGAACTTCAACTTCATCCACCTGTGGCTGGTTGTTATTAGAATCAACCATGGGCTGTTGATTATCTTCCACCGCACTGTCGATGGTGAGTTCATTGGGCTTTGCTTTATCCCCTGCCGTGGCTTGCTCCACTTGGGTCAGGCGACTGTCCATATCAACATACAGGACTTTCTGGCGTTCTTTCAATTGGTTAATTTCATGGGTTTGTTGCTCAATTTGGCCTTGCATGGTGGCAACCTGAGACTGCAATTGTTGAATTTGAATCACCAGATCGGCGACATTGGACTCATCCCCGGATTGTTGCTCCAGTTTAGTCAAACGTTCCTGAATTGACAGCTTTTGCGCACCGGCAGTGGCACTTAACAACAGCAAGAAAAGTAATGTACTTATCAATTTTTGCATAATTTAATTCCTCATTAACCAAAAAACCCGACAGGCGCCGGGTTTTTTTAGACCGTTTAATAACGGCAAAGTTTATTTGGCGGTGTAAACAATAACGGCACGGCGATTTTGAGACCAGCAAGACTCGTCACTACAGGTCGCCACCGGACGTTCTTCACCGTAACTGACCACATTAATCTGGTTGTTTGATGCACCTTCAGCACGCAATAAATTAGCCACTGAGTTGCCACGTCGCTCACCCAAAGCCAGGTTGTATTCACGTGAACCGCGCTCATCAGCATGACCTTCTAAGGTCATACGGGCTGACGGATTTTCACTCAGGTATCGGCCATGCAAGGCAATAATGTCTCTGAACTCGGCACGGATTGTGGATTGGTCAAAGTCAAAGTAAATCACCCGTTTTGACAATAAGCTGTCCGGGTTATCTAAATCTTCCGGATTACAGCAGATCGGGCCATCATCCATCGGTTGGGTATCAACCACTTCAGTATCTGTTGTGGTATCTGTGGTATCTGTATCCGGTTTAACCTCGTCTTTTTTACACGCCGTAAAGGCAAAAGCGATGAGTAAAATAAGGGCTAATTTTGTTATTTTGTTCATAGTCACTCCAAGGGTGTAGAGAAAAATCGATTCAACCACATAGTTTACAACAAATCCAATTTAATTAAATGGTTTTTTATGTTTAAAAAAACCTTAGGCAAAAATTTTGGATGACTTAAAAATCAAACGAACGTTTGAAGTATTAACTCTAATATGCTATAAATTCTATCCGCTTTAAGGGTATTTTTCTTAAAGCTAATAATTAAATGCTAAAAGAGGAGACTTTCATGAAACACAAATCTGGGCTTTTATTGTGCCTGCTATTTTTATCGGCGCCCTTATGGGCTAACACCGGTGTGGCGTTTGTCCACGGCACCGGCCATCAAACCAACGCCGCATCAGATTACTGGACCTGGTCAAACATAAATTCCATTCGCCAGGGCCTATCCAACCAAAGTAATTACGTGGTGATTAACTGTAATTTTGAAAAATATATGTGGGACAGTGCCGCTGCCGGATGTCTGGCCGGCCAGCTCACCACATTTATTAACCAAAAAAATATTACAGATATGGTGGTCATTACCCACTCTAATGGCGGCAATGTTATGCGCTGGATTATGTCCAACCCGACCTGGGATTCACGTTATCCGAATATTATCAATAAAATCCGCTGGGTGAACGCCCTGGCGCCATCTTCAAAAGGCACACCACTGGCCAATGCGGTGATGCAGGGTAATGTTTTTGAGTCTGTTTTAGGGTGGATTTTAGGCTATAAAAGTGACGCGGTAAGAATGCAACAAACCTCCTGGATGGCTTATTACAACAGTCAATATTTATACGGCACATCCGGTCGACCGAGCTTACCCAAAGGTTTTTGGAATGTGGTGGGCTCAGATGTCAAAAGTTCACCGTTCAGTGGTAATGCGTACTGTGGCGGCTATGCCCAAAGTGTCGGACTGGAGGTCACTCAAAATTGGCTCAATTCATGTTCGGATGGATTTCTGGAGTGTTCGTCGCAAGCCGGTGCGGGCAGCACCTGGTTTTACGACACCTCACGCACCAAAAGTGGCCGCGTACTGAACCATAACCAGTCAAGACGAAACTGTTTTGATCTGGATAAAATCTTAAGAAATGACCTTTAACCCACAGGAGCCGACTATGAAATCCATAAAAAATCTATTTATTATATGCCTGTTGAGTTTATCGACCATAGGCTTCGCCCAATTCACGCCTGAATGGATCCAAGCACCCCAACCCATCGACCTGGTGGACAGCCAATCGTTAAAAAGTTTCGTCACACCGGTCAATAATGAACAACAAGCGGTGAAATTTCATTACAGCCTGCTTGGAACAGAAAACCCGGTTAGCCAAAACAATGGTTATCTGGCTGAATCAAAACAATACTGGTTAAACACCACAGCAAACAAACTCAGTCAGGGTATCGCGTTACCGGTGACCTCTGATTTGGCGGTGATTCGCATCAATCCTTTGAATCCGACTAAATCATCCGCCTCACTGAGCCGACAGGACATCGTCGTCACTCAATTTGACCAGCCTTTGAATGTGTCGGTTTTTGCCAACACCGAGCAACTCAAAGCCACCGGTATGCCGGTGGCCGATCACACGGTGGCGATGAATGTGAACACCCAACCGGGATTGATGACTTTACGTCTGCCCAATGCAAACAAAACATTGTCCAAAGGCGAAACCTTTGTGGTGCATGTGTTTGAACCCAACAGTGATTATGTGTTGCAGCTCAAAACATCGCAGCAACAATACGCTGCCGGCCAATCACTTAAAATCAGCAGTCAATTGCTTTCACAGCAGCATAACCACAACATGACCATTTCCGGCTATATCACCCAACCCAACGGTGAAAAAGTGGCTGATTTGGATTTCCAAGCCACCCAAAGCGGTGATTATCAGGCCGTGCTGGAATCACTTAACGGTCAATCTCTGGCACATGGTTTGTGGGAAGTGCACACCGTGGCCAGCACTGAAGTTAACGGTCTTAAATTGATGCGCGATGTGTCTTCGGCATTTGCAATAAGTTTACCGCTGGCACGCGTTAACCAACAATTGAATGTTCAAAACGATACCCTGAAAATGGGTCTGGATGTGGCGGTGGCCGGTCGCTATGAAATCAGTGCCGTGTTGTCCGGTATGGATTCGCAAGGTGTGAAAAAACCCATTGCGATGCTGATGTCGGCGGCACAATTAAATAAAGGCCAGGCCAACTTAAGTCTTGATTTGCCACAGGATTTAATTCGTCAGTCCGGTTTCAAAGGGCCTTTTGTTGTCGACCATATCAATCTTAAGAATCAAAGCTTGATGGTACCGGTACAGCAACTCAATGCAGGCATTCAATTAATGCCTGTGAATCGACCCATTGATCAAAGCGATTTGCGCTAATAGCAGAATGATTGAACTCAAAAAACCCGGCGATTTAGTCGGGTTTTTTAATGGCAACAATTCACTTAACTGACCTAAAAAAGACCCCTGTATTAATCGTGTATCGAATTAAAAATCTGAAAGTGCTGATTTCGGAGGATTAATCTTTTTATTTGGCATTTTAAACATCATAGAATGGTTATGTTCGTTTATAGAAAAGCCCATTAATAAAAATATTGACGCTTTATTTTATGTTTATTGTTGCACCATTTTGCTACACTGGTTAGAAACTAAACATAATTTTTTTCAAGGAAGAATTGTTATCATGAAAAATTATCTCTTGATTTTGATGCTTATCGCTGCATTTAGTGCCAACAGCCAAACAGTTTTGATCACTAATATAGAGGAAGCTGGAGCAGGTTCGCCACCACCAACTGCTTACCAGATTAATGAAATATCTCTCGACCTTGATAGTTTGAAACAGGTACCTGAATCAATTTTAATTGATTTTCCAGATAACACTTCAACGGTTGTACCCATTAGCAATTTCATCCCCAGAAATGGTTTCACCCTCAGAACTGAAGACGACCCACCAGGAACACCACCCGTCTATCCAACACCTGGTGTACCTAACAATGAGTTAGATTATCTATGGACAGGATCTAATGCTGATTATGATTTGATGCTTAGCGTTAGCAAAGGTCAATTAACAGGTCTAATAACTGGAAATGAACGACGATATGGTATAGAAAAAACATTGACTGAAACATACAACATGATTGATGTTCGATTGGAAGGATATCCACCACAGGATATACCAGATCCAGAACCAACTAATACAATTAATCCGTACGTTAATCGGTACGTTCCACACCCAACAACTGTGGGTGGCGACATCAAAGAATATATTGTGTTTAATCAAGCATACAATGGAACCACCATCCCATACACCCCGATTGACATACTGGTACTTTATACAGATCAAGCAAGGATTGATGCGGGTGGTGCCCCAGGTGATGTTTACGATACACAAGACATAGAAGCACTGGCATTGGCATCAGTTGATCATACCAATGTAGCCTTGATGAATAGTCAAAGCAATACAAGAATTTATCGTTTATCTACTGCGCCAGTATTTTCAGGAATTTCCTTAACTGGAGATTTAAGATTTGACAGAAATAATTTTCGAACAGATCCATATGTTAACTACGTTCGAGATTTGGTTGGTGCTGATGTGGTGACGCTTATAGTGGAGAATTTTTCAAATAGTTTCCCTGCTTGTGGCGTAGCTTATGTACAAACACACCCTCAATGTGACAGTGTTCCACAAATCGGTTGTGATGATGGTGAAAATTTTGAAGAATTTGCTTTCAATATGGTCGCTCAAAATTGTTCAATTTTTGATGACACCTTTACTCACGAGTTTGGTCACTTATTAGGTGGAAACCATGTAGATATCCAATCACAGAATGCAGATCCTCAATTAACCCAACAATGGGTTAATAATGTCATTAATAATGGATACCCAGAGGCTTTTGGAGAACTTGTTGTTGATACATTTGCATCCATCATGTCCGTTGATTTTGATACCCCACGGCGATTGTACTTTTCCAATCCCAATGTCACAGTTAATGGTGTTCCCACAGGCGAAATCAATACCAAATACAATGCAAAAATAATTGATGACTTATCACCCACAATGTCTGGCTTTAGAAACCGAATGGACTATATTTTCGCTAATGGTTTTGAATAGATATGAATAAAAAAATTAGCCAAGTCTTGTTTTTCTTCTTGTTTTTTACAGGTAATGTGTCGGCAGGATCTATTGATCTTAGTATTGAAATTAATCCATCTTCAATAAATAACCTATCAGCAGGAGATGTTGGCGAATTTAGTGTAACGATTACCAATAGTGGAATAGATGAAGCTGGAGCTGGGTCATCACTTTCTTACCCAATCTCAATTGACACTGAAATAATATATTTAGAGGCTGGCTCATATTCTGTAGAATTTTCATCAAATCCAAACATAATACAAGATTGTGTTTTTTATCCTTTTATTATTGACCCAACCCCAGGTAATCCAGTCGGTGTGATTTACTCCTTTTACACAGCATCTATTCCGCCTGGACAATCCGTCACCTGCCATGGCTTGTACTACATTTACTCTGAAGCTGGGAGCAGAACAGTAGAATGGAGCCCATTGAGTGTGACGGATAATGACACAAATTCATCAAACGACATAGCGCTAATGACCTTTAGGGGTTATATTCCACCCATTCCATCACTATCTTTATACGGCTTATTTTTATTAGTTTTGATGGTAATAGGCTTTTCATTTAAGTTTAATACCAAGAAACAAGATCACACTAAGCCTTAATCCACTTTTATGCACATCTTATTGGATTAGCCGAATGGTTTCTCAGGTTAATTTATTAGTCTTATTCAATTTGTAAGCGAATTGGCCCTTGTTTCTCAGGTTTCTTGCCTTCAATACCGGCATAAAACGCCCGGATTTTATCCATATCTTTAACCACATCCCCTTCCGGCATAAAACGCCCGCCTAATTTGATCTCTTTTTCTGCGAAATTTAAGGTGGCCATCACTATCGGCACCTGAGCGCCGCAGGCTATGTGATAGAAGCCCGATTTCCAATAATCGAGCCGACTGCGGGTGCCTTCAGGTGACATGGTCAAAATCATCTGATTACGTTGCTCAAACTGCTGCACCATTTGCTCCACCATATTAAGTTTTTGGTCGCGATAAACGGGAATACCGCCCAGCGACTTAAACCACCAACCCAGAGGCCCTTTAAACAAAGCGTCTTTACCCAAATAGTTAACCTTGAGCCCCACCGCCCATTTGGCCAGAACCCCATAGACAAAATCCCAGTTACTTGTGTGCGGTGCCACAATCAGCATGTATTTTCTATCGTCAGGTAATTCATTGGTGATTTGCCAACCCAATATTTTTAAAACCCATCGAGACAAACCGCCAATCATTTAATCTTCCTCAACCACCGGCTCATATTTTGAGGCCACCAGCGTTAAAATATCGTACTGTGCCACCACCTCATCATCTTGGTTGATGGCTTGTATAAACCACCTGACTTCACCATAGCCTTTACCGCGGCGATAGGCTTTTTGTTTACAGGTAAAATGGATGGTAATCTCATCACCGGGATAAACAGGTTCGGTGAAACGTAAATCATCGAGGCCATAATTGGCCAGCACCGGCCCTTCTTCGGGATAAACAAACAAGCCCGCCGCCATCGACACAATAAAATAGCCATGCGCCACGCGCTGATCAAAAAACGGGTTTCGGGCAGCAGCAGCTTCATCCATATGCGCATAAAAATGATCGCCGGACAAATCCGCAAAAGCCTCAATATCGGCCAAAGTAATGGTACGGCTTTCAGTGGTAAGCGATTGACCAACTGTTAAGTCTTCAAAATGTAATTTAAAAGGATGTTTCGAGGGTTCACTGGTTTTTGCACCCGGTAAATACTGACCGATAATTCGGGTCAGGGTGGTGGGTGAGCCTTGTAACGCGGTGCGCTGCATATAATGTAATACACCCCGAATACCGCCCAACTCTTCACCACCACCGGCACGCCCCGGACCACCATGAGTCAGATGCGGCAAAGGCGATCCGTGCCCGGAGGATTGTTTGGCCGAATCCCGGTTAATCAACAATAAACGACCGTGATAAGATGCGGTGTTGATGACCAGTTCATTCACCGCCTCGTCGTCGTAACCAAAAATCGAACCCACCAAAGAACCTTCGCCCATATTGGCCAATTGTGCCGCTTCTTCTAAAGTGTTATAACCCATCAAGGTGCTGACCGGGCCAAAGGCTTCAATGTCATGGACTTCTGAGCACTGTAAGGGATTCTCAGCACGCAAAACAATCGGCGAGATAAAGGCCCCGGTTTTCTGATCGCCATCAACCACTTCAACCTGTTCAGTATCACCATAGACACTGACTGCATATTGCGACAGTTCGGCCACCCGTTGACGTACTTCGGTTTGTTGATCCAAACTGGCCAGGGCACCCATTTTAACCGTTTCATTGGACGGGTCACCAATCACCATTTTATCAAGTTTCTCTGAGAGGGCTTCACTAACGGCATCAATTAAATTATTCGGCACAATGGCGCGGCGAATGGCGGTGCATTTTTGCCCGCATTTCACCGTCATTTCACGCACCACTTCATTGACATAGGCTTTAAATTCAGGGGTGTCGGGTTTGGCATCAGGCGTGAGTATGGAACAATTCAAGGAATCGGCTTCCATGGTAAAGCGCACACCTTGCCGCATAATATTGTCTTTTGATTTCAGGTATTGGCCGGTAGATGCCGATCCGGTGAATGCCACCACGTCCTGACCATCCAGTAAATCCAGTAAATTGCCCGTGGATCCACACACCAATTGCACCGATCCTTCGGGCAATACACCCGAGGCCACCATTTCACGAAACATCAATTCAGTTAAATAAGCGGTGTCCGAAGCCGGTTTCACTATCGCCGGCATCCCGGCCAATAAGGTCGGCGCCAGCTTTTCCAGCATCCCCCAACAAGGGAAATTAAAGGCATTAATATGCACCGCCACGCCTTGCATCGGGGTGCAGATATGCTGACCGATAAAACTGCCGTCTTTTGATAAGGGCTCATATGCGCCGTCAATATAAACCGTGTGATCAGGCATTTCGCGACGACCCTTACCGGAATAGACGAATAAAGTACCGATGCCGCCTTCAATATCAATCCAGGAATCTTGTCGGGTGGCACCGGTGGCACGGGATAGTTGATAAAAGTCTTCTTTTTTTGACAATAAATGTAAGGCCAGTTGTTTGAGCATCAAAGCCCGCTCATGAAAGGTCATTTGCGCCAGCGATGCCTGTCCTTTATCCCGGGCATAATCGCGCATGGCGGCAAAATCCAGACCCTGACTGGAAATTTTTGCCAGCGGTTCACCGGTTATTGCGTTGTGACAGGTTTTAAAACCACCATCGGCTTGATGCCATTGGCCTTGTGCATAAGATTGTAGTGTTTTCATTGAAATTTAATCATGTGTGGTATGGGTTAGATTAACTGATATCAGTGACAAACTCAGCTCATCAACGTGTTGAACAACATATACGCATGAACTTGTTTTAGTCAACATCAGTAAAGGTGTGTTCTTGGGACTTCATTCACTTTTGTTCCCGACAAAAGTGAAAG
>CAZLAW010000022.1:0-23969 GCA_964557625.1 uncultured Marinicella sp. | reverse complement strand
TCCCAAGAACACACCTTTCTTTTTTAAAGCCGGATTATCAACCATCTGATGAGTCAAAAGTAAATGAAGTCCTCAGCACATTCCTTTATAATTTGCCGCTGTATTCTTTAACTTGAGCAGACCCATGACCTTTGATACCTCGTCACTCAGTTCCACTTATTTAGCGGACGAAGACATTATTGTCACAGAACTTCTGACACTGGCAGATCCCGGCATTTCCCAACGCAAAGAAATTAAACGCTTAGCCACCCATTTGATTAACGAAGTCCGTGAACAGATAGATAATATGGATGGTATCGACGCTTTTATGCAGCAATACGATTTATCTTCCAAAGAAGGTATTTTATTAATGTGTCTGGCAGAAGCCTTGTTACGCATACCCGATAAATCAACCGCCGATAAGCTGATTAAAGATAAAATTTTGGACGCTGACTGGAAATCCCATTTGGGTAAAAGCGATTCTTTGTTTGTCAACGCCTCCACCTGGGGCTTAATGCTCACCGGCCGTATTATTGATATTGATGTTTCCAAAAAGGGCATGTCCAGAGCCATGGATAAATTTATCAATAAAACCGGCGAACCGGTGATTCGTACCGGTTTGTTGCGGGCCATGGAAATGATGGGTAAGCAGTTCGTCATGGGACGCACCATTCAAGAAGCCCTCAAGCGCGGCAAAAAGAAAGGTTTTCGTGAGTACCGTTTCTCATATGACATGCTGGGTGAGGCGGCTTTAACCCAGGAAGATGCCGATCGTTATTATAACGCCTATGCCGATGCCATTAATGCCATCGCCGAGGCCAATAAAAAACGCCATATCAATGACGCCTCCAGTGTATCCATTAAATTATCCGCGTTGCACCCCCGTTATGAACTGGCCAACACCGAACGGGTGATGAATGAACTGGCTCCGCGCGTGCTCAGTCTGGTTCAACAAGCCCAAAACCTCAATGTAGCCGTTACCATTGATGCCGAAGAGGCGGATCGTTTAGAACTTTCGCTTAAAGTGTTCGCCGATGTGTATCGGCAATTAAATAATTACGCAGGCTTTGGTTTAGTGGTTCAAGCCTACCAAAAACGCGCTTTGGCTGTATTAAAATTATTGGCAGAGCTGGTCAAAACGCACGGCCGACTAATTCCATTGCGTTTGGTTAAAGGCGCCTATTGGGACACCGAAATTAAATTGGCCCAGGAACAAGGCTTAAGTCATTATCCGGTGTTTACCCGCAAAGCCAACACCGATTTATCTTACCTGGCCTGTGCCCGCTATTTGTTGGCTAACCGGGATAAATTTTATCCCCAGTTTGCCACCCATAATGCCAACACCGTGGCGGCGGTTTATACCATGGCCGGTGACGAAGGCGGTTATGAATTTCAACGACTACACGGAATGGGTCAGGCTTTACACAAACAAACCATTGCTGAAGATGGTCTGAACCGGCCTTGTCGGGTGTATGCACCGGTGGGCAGTCATCAGGATTTATTACCCTATTTGGTACGCAGATTATTGGAAAACGGTGCCAACACCTCATTTGTGAATCGGCTCACCGACCTCAAATACAGTGTTGATGTCATGACCCAGGACCCGATTGAACGGGTCAGTAAAAATGACAGCCACACGCATCCACAATTACCGTTGCCAAAGGATATTTTTTCAGAAAAACGCCTTAATTCAGCCGGGGTCAATGTGCATGACAGCACAACCCTGGCGCAACTACAAGCGGCCATAGAATCCCAGCAGGATGATCAATTCACCGCCTGTTCAATCATCAACGGTCATGAGGCAGCGGGTGCTGATTTAATCACTGCCTATTCGCCGGCTGATTTAAACCGGGTGCTGGGTCGTTATTCGCACATTGACGAAGCCGGTTTAACCAAAGCGGTTGACACCGCTCAAAGTTACTTCCCGACTTGGCGTGACAGTGCCGTGATGACGCGTTGTGAAGCGGCACTTAAAACCGCAGACTTACTGGAATTCAACCGTGATCGTTTTTTATACCTTCTGCGTCATGAAGCAGGTAAAACACTGGAAGATGCCATTGCTGAACTGCGAGAAGCGGTGGATTTCTGCCGCTATTACGCCGAACAAGCCGAACAATTGTGCGGCCAGGCCACCAAAATGCCCGGACCCACCGGTGAAAGTAATTATCTCTATCACCAGGGTAAAGGGGTGTTTGTTTGTATCAGCCCCTGGAATTTTCCGCTGGCCATTTTTACCGGTCAGATTATTGCCGCCCTGGTGACCGGTAATTGCGTGATCGCCAAACCGGCGGAGCAAACCAACTTAATCGCTTATCAAACGGTGCAACTGATGCACCGGGCCGGATTTCCGCCTGAAGCGCTGCAATTGACTTTGGGCCCCGGCAAATTGGTTGGCAATTTTCTCTGTCGGCACCCGGCCGTCCATGGGGTGGTGTTTACCGGATCCACCGCCACCGCCCAGGTGATTAACCGCAACCTGGTGAACCGTGACAGCCGTGAAATAGCCACTTTAATTGCAGAAACCGGTGGTCAAAACTGTATGATTGCAGATTCCTCAACGCTTCCGGAGCAACTGGTGAAAGATGTGATTGATTCGGCTTTTTACAGTTGCGGACAACGCTGTTCTGCCTTGCGGGTTTTATACATTCAGTCCGATGTGGCAGATAAAGTCATCACCATGTTACAAGGGGCCATGAACCAACTGAAAGTGGGTCATCCGCGCGATTTTGACACAGATGTGGGGCCATTGATTGATCAAACCGCTTTGGACACCTTGCAGGCCCATCGCGATAAAATGGCCAAAACCGGTCGTTTGTTGGCGTCTCCTAAGTTGCCGGATTTAGACGGCTACTATGTCAGTCCCCAGGCGGTCGAAATTGACAACATTCAACAGCTGGAAGAAGAGGTGTTTGGTCCTTTTCTGCACATTATTCGCTATCATTCAAAAGAACTTGATCGGGTGATTGAGGACATCAACAGCACCGGTTACGGACTCACGGCCGGGGTTCATTCCCGCATCGATGACACCATTGAATATGTGGTTTCTAAAGTTCAGGCGGGTAATTGCTATATCAATCGCACCATGACCGGTGCCGTTGTGGGGGTGCATCCCTTTGGCGGCATGGGTTTATCCGGCACCGGCCCCAAGGCCGGCGGTCCCGGGTATTTACACCGCTTTGTGCATGAAAAAACCATCACCAATAACATCGCCGCAGTGGGCGGCAATGCCGATATTCTGGCCTTAAGCGATGATTAAGCCGACAAGCTGACCATGTACCTGGATTTTTTCAACTTAAGCAAACCACCGTTTTCGATTACCCCGGATCCGGCATTTGTTTATTTAAGTGAAAACCACAATGAGTCCCTGGCCCATCTGGTGTATGGCGTCACCCGCGGCGGCGGTGCGGGTTTTGTGCAATTAACCGGTGAAGTGGGCACCGGCAAAACCACCCTGTGCCGGTTATTTTTACAACAGTTACCGAACGACACCCACGCGGCCTTAATACTTAATCCCAATCAATCACCACAAGAACTTTTACTGGCTATTTTTCGGGAATTTAATTTGTCCACTTACGGCACCGGCAAACAACTGGACGCACTGATTAACCGGCTCAATGAACAATTGCTGAAATGGTGGGAGCAAGGTGAAAATGCCTTAATCATCATTGATGAAGCACAAAATTTACCCCAGCCGACGCTCGAACAGTTGCGCTTACTGACCAATCTGGAAACCGCTGAACATAAGTTATTACAAATTATCCTGATCGGTCAGCCGGAATTAAAAGCCACCATGGCGCGCAAAGATCTGCGTCAGCTGGCACAACGAATCACCACCCGCTTTCATCTGTGGCCGCTCAGCCGCCGGGAAACAGTCGCCTACGTCAGACATCGCATGACTGTCAGCCGTGAACATGATTTATCCGCAGACGACTCACAAGCACCTGTCCCCGCACAAGACATTTTCACGCCGCCGGCACTGTATGCCGTGTACCGCCACAGCCAGGGGGTACCGCGCTTAATCAATATTTTATGTGACCGGGCCTTATTGGTGGCCTACACCGAAGAAAGTCAACGTGTCCGTTATCGACATGTCCAAAAAGCTCAGGCGGAATTAAACAACAGCCCCAAACAAGGTCGACGCCCGGCTTACACCATTGCGCTGGGATTATTCGGCTTGGTCGCTTTGGCTGTCTGGTATCTGTCTGCTCAGATTCCACTTCAAGTCACAGAGACAAAAAGTCAGACAGACATTGTACAAGACATGGTGATTAACCCGCCACCGATTAACATCAGTTGGCAGCGTTATTTTAAGTTATGGGATTTGGATGAGGGTTTATTCTGGCCCCAACTGGATTGTCCGGACATCGGCCTGACCGGTATGGCCTGCCACCATAAACAAGGCAACCTCAGCCAAATTGCTGCCCTCAATACACCGGTTATATTACAACTCAAAAACCAAACCGCGGTGTTATTAACGGCTTTGTCTGCCAACGAAGTGATTATCAGCGGTCGCCACGGTTCGCAAACCCTCTCACACTGGGCACTGAACGAACAATGGCTGGGCCATTATCGGGTGCTGTGGCCCATCGCACCTGAGTTAATTGATGGTACAATAAAACAACAGCGTCAATGGGCGCTGTCGGTGGCACGGCTGCTGAGCAACCAACCTGAGCTCAGCGAAGCCTCATTAACCGATTGGATTAAAACTTTTCAGCACCAAAACGGCCTGCATGCGGACGGTATTATTGGCCAGGAAACACAAATGGCCATGGCTTTAAAAGCCTATGACGGGCCTCAATTACAATCACAGACTGCTATGGTCTCACTGATAAAAGAGCAATAACATGTCATCAATCATAGACGCCCTCAAAAAATCAGACGCCAAGCGACCCAGAAAAAATCACGGGCAGAAAATTCGCATGGACATAAACCAACAACCCCGAAAAAATAACCGCCGTGACTTTTACCTGATAATCGCATGTTTATTGCTTATTCTGGCGGCTGTCTATTTCCAAAAACCTGAATTTGTGTGGCAACATCTGGGTTCCGCTCAACAAGTGTCTGTTGAGCCGGCCGATCAAGTGGTTAAGCAAGAAACCACAAAACCCATCCCGGTTTCAAAGCCGCCGCAAAAACTCCCCAAACCGGCGCCTGAACGGGTGCAATCAGTGGTGGAAAAGCAATCCACGCAACCGGTTTCTGACAAGCAAACTGATGCAAACAACCGCACAACAGCCCAAAAAACCGAACCAACCATCGTTCACAGCGAAGAAAACAGCCTTGCAATGCAAGTCGACAACAGCACCGCTCAGAAACCGTCGCAATCCGAGCAAACAGATCCAGCGGTTAAACAAATTGATCAGCAACTGGCCGCCACACCGATGAAAAATAAACAGGCCATTGAGGCGCCGCCGCAAACCGATTCACACAATCAATCAGCGGATGCAGACCTGCCGCAATTATTTGAACTGCCCTATGCTGTGCGTAAAGACATACCTCAATTGAACCTCAGTGTCCACGTTTATGACCCGGATGTGGACAACAGAATGGCCATTATCAATGGTGTGCCCATTCACGTGGGTGATACCATAGAAGATGTTTTATCCATTCAAGACATCACCCAGTCCGGGGTGGTATTGCGGATTCAGGATCAGGAATTTATTGTGCTCAAGTGATTAACTTTTCGAGCTTACAACCGCGTTATGTGCCCTATACAGCCGCCCTGATTACTGTGCTGTTGCTGGTTTTTTTGGTGTTAACGGAAGCCACTGATCTGAAACAGAATTTACTCGACAATTATGCCATCCATACCAATGAGTTTTGGTCCAAAATCGCTCAACACCCGCTTGAGTTATTGCGCTTATTTACCGCCATTTTTTTACATGGCAATTGGCTCCACTGGTTAACTAATGTCTCAGCTTTTGTGTTACTGGCATTTGCCATTGAACGGGTCATTGGGGCCCAAAAATTCTTGTTTATTTTTTTGACGTCAGGCATTGTCGGCAACTTTTCTGCAGCTTTGGTGATGCAAAACCAGGATCATATATTATTGGGCGCCAGTGGTGCGGTATCGGGCCTGATTGGTTTATGGCTGGTTCTTTTTCCGGATAAGAAAATCAGCTTTGTCATACCCATTGGTTTATATTTAGAAAAAACATCCATGCCTTTATGGGTTATTATCTTCTTTTGGCTGTGTTTTCAGTTGGTGTTGCATTTTCAGCCGACGATTCACTATAACATCGCCTGGATGAGCCACCTCAGCGGCTTTACGGCTGGTTTTTTGCTGGCTTGGTTTGTAAAATAGACTCACCCCTTAATTGAGACAATCATGAGCGCCAAGGAACCTTTATTTAGAATCAGCTTTCATCACCGGGATAAACTCTATGAGCTGTATGCCAAATACATCAACTCAGAAGAACTGTTCGGATTTATTTCGCTCAGTGAACTGGTGTTTGATGTATCAGCCGGTGTCGTTATTGATCCGGTGGAAGAGCAGTTGAAAAATGAATTTAAAGATGTGGAAGTGTTACATATCCCACAACACCATGTGGTGCGCATTGAACAGGTTAAACAAAAGAAAACCTGTCGTATACGACGCTTGCACAACAATGAAATAATGAGCAGCCTCAGCCGTGGTCAGGGCACACCCCAATGAGCCAGGCAGATATACTGATTGTTGATGATGAACCGGATATTCGGGAATTAATCTCGGACATCCTGGCGGATGAGGATTACCACGTCAGAACCGCAGTGGATGGTCATGATGCATTGAATCAAATCAAACAACGCAGACCGGACTTGGTGCTTCTGGATATTTGGATGCCTGAATTAGACGGCATCAGTCTACTGAAAAAATGGCACAAAAACGGCGACATGCCTTTTGCAGTGGTGATGATGTCCGGCCACGGGACCATTGAGACCGCCATTGAAGCCACCAAAATGGGTGCCGCTGATTTTGTCGAAAAACCCATTTCACTGGCCAAACTATTACAGACCATCGAAACCACGCTGGTACAACACAGCCAAACGCAAGCCGGCTCATCACAGCAGCCTCATTGGCAGATTATTGATCCCATCGGCAACTCCAAAGTGACCATGGAGCTGCGAGAGACACTCAAAAAATTAGCCAAAACCAACCACAATGTTTTATTGTATGGTGACGCGGGTACCGGCAAAGCAACCACTGCCTTACTCATTCATCATCATCGCCACCACAATAAGCAGGTGACTTTATTGGACAGTTTAAGCCTCGATGAAGACAACATGGACCAGGCACTGGCCCAACACACGCCACAACCCGGCAGCAGTTGTGTGATTGCCAATGTGGATTGTTTAACCAAACCTTTGCAGCAAAAACTATTAAGTCAACTTAAACAGTGGCAAAAACCCCACCAGCAAAAACAAACGCAGCTGCTGGTCACCAGCCAACAGGATTTGTCAGCACTGATAGATCAGGACGATTTCAGCCGGGATTTATATGATTGTTTGGCTGAGTTTGTCATTTATTTACCCCCCTTACAACAGCGCTCGGAAGACGTGCCTGAATTGTTAAACTTTTATGTCAATCACCTGCCCGATATTGAACAAACGCCGTACCGTAAATTATCCGTGGCAGCCCAAAATTACTTACGCCATTATGCCTGGCCCGGCAATTTACGGGAATTAAAAAACCTGGTTCGTCAATTACAACTGGCCGGTGGTGACACCGAAATTCAACAAGACGAAGTGGAGGCCTTTATTGAACAAAACCAACAATCGATGACCCGCACTTCGCAACAGACCCGATATGACCTGGAGTTGCGTGAAGCACGCGAAGAATTTGAACGGGATTATCTGTTGTATCATTTACAAAAAGTGGATGGTAAGGTGGGCGACTTGGCCAAAATTTCAGGGATGGAACGCACCAATTTATACCGCAAATTAAGGACCTTAAACATCAATCCCAAGAACATCGGCTCATCATGAAAATCATTATCCTCGGCGCCGGACAGGTGGGCTCATCGATTGCCAAGCATTTAGAGAAAGAAGACAATGACATTTCGGTGGTGGACATCGACAATAAATTATTGACTGAGTTGCAGCTGGACATGGACATCCGCACGGTTCACGGTCATGCCTCCCACCCTTCGGTACTGATTCGGGCCGGTGCCGCCGATGCCGATATGGTGGTGGCCTTAACCAGTTCGGATGAGGTCAATATGGTGGCCTGCCAGGTATGCTACAGTCTGTTTAATACCCCCACCAAAATTGCCCGTATTCGCGAAGCGGAGTACGCCAATCATCCGGAAATGTTTGAACATGAACATGTGCCGATTGATTTTCATATTTCACCGGAACAGTTGGTAACCAAGCATATTCACGGTTTGATTGAATATGAAGGGGCCTTACAGGTGATGGAATTTGCCCAGGGTCGGGCGCAACTGGTGACCATTGAAGTGGTTAAAAACGGCCCCTTGCTGGATCAGCAACTGCGTGAATTTCACCGCATCCTGCCGGAAGGTGCCGACGCCCGGGTGGCGGCTTTATTCCGCGATGGCAAAGCCATCGAACCGGTTGGTGATACAGTGTTACGTCTCGGTGATTTGGTGTTTATTCTGGCGGCTAAAAAACACATCCGCAAAATTATGGAAGCCTGGCATAAAACCACCCGACCCAACTATAAAATCATGATTGCCGGCGGTGGCCATGTGGGTTTTAATCTGGCCAAAGCTTTGGAACAAGAACACTCGGTCAAAGTGATTGAATATGGCAAAGAACGCTCGGCACACATTGCCGAAGAGCTCAACAAAGCGCTGGTGATACGCGGCGACTGTACTTCTGAAAGCATCCTGCGCGAAGAAAATATTGCCGGCACCGATATATTTTGTGCCCTGACCAACGACGACCACTCCAACTTACTGTCGGCTTTATTGGCTAAAAAACTCGGTGCCAAGAAAGTCATCATGTTGATTAATAAAACCAATTACTCAGAACTGATTGAAAAAGATTCCATCGACATCGTGATTTCACCGCAACACATTACCATCGGCGGTATTTTGGCCCATGTACGCGGCGATTTTACCGCCCGGGTACATTCTTTAATGGATGGTGCCGCCGAAGCCCTGGAAATTAAAGTCGCCGGAGACAGCACCACCTCCCACGTGATCGGTCATAAAATCAGGAATTTGGTATTACCCGCCGGCTGCACCATTGGCGGGATTATTCGTGACGGCGAAGTGCTGATGGCACACCAACATGAAGTGATTAAGAACGCCGATCACCTGATTATTTTTGTTACCAACACCAAAAATGTCAATGACTTAAAAATCCTGTTTGAAGTGGATGCCGCTTACTTATAATGAGAGCCCTTTTTATCAATCATGAACCGAGTTAACAAGTCTAATATTCCACCACGCTGCGGTAATATAAAGTGCCCGAAACACTTTTTCACGTCAGCGCCTGAGGGGATATTCGCAGGGATGGGGCGACTAAAACTTGCTAAAAACGGCGGCATATTAGACTGCGCTTCCTGCCTTGATGGGTGGCATTTTAGCGCTTGGTCTCAACCACCCGGAATCCTATCAAAGCCTCTATGAATGCAGCCATCGTACAAAAGATAATCGGTATTCTGCTGTTGATGTGCAGTTTAATGATGCTGCCCCCGGCTTTGGTGGGACTGATTTATCAGGATGGTGACATTTGGCCGTTTATTGAAGGTTTCGGTACTTTGGTGCTGATCGGTGGCGTGTTGTTTATCCCGAACCGAAAATACAATGCCAATTTAAGTATTCGCAGCGGCTTTCTGGTGGCCGGCGCTTCCTGGATAATTGTGGGGTTGGCCGGTGCGCTGCCATTGTATCTGTCTCATAACCCCGAATTGTCATTAACTGACTCTGTTTTTGAGTCCATTTCCGGTCTGACCACCACCGGCGCCACCATTATAACCGACATTAATAACCTGCCACATGCCTTAAAATTCTATCGCCAGCAGTTGCAGTGGCTGGGCGGCATGGGCATCATCGTACTGGCCGTGGCGGTGTTACCGATGCTGCGCATTGGGGGAATGCAGATTTTTAAAGCAGAAATCCCGGGGCCGATGAAAGACCAAAAACTGACCCCGCGCATCACTGAAACCGCCAAAGCCTTGTGGTATATCTATCTGGGCATTACGGTCATGTGTATCATCAGTTACTACCTGGCCGGCATGAATTTATTCGATGCCGTCTGTCATGCATTCAGTACCATATCAATTGGCGGTTTTTCCCCATATGATGCCTCTTTTGGCCATTTTAACAATGCCTTGCTTGAGATGTTGGCGGTGTTTTTTATGGCCATTGCCGGCATTAACTTTGCCTCTCATTTTGTGGCCTGGAAAAGCGCCTCCATCAAAAACTACATGAACAACACCGAGGTCAAAGTTTTTTTGGGGTTTTTGGCCGCGGCTTCTTTGTTAACAGCCAGCCAACTGTATCTCACCGGCACCACCGCCACTCTGTTTGAATCTTTGCGTCAAGGCACGTTTCAGGCGGTGTCCATCGGCACCACCACCGGTTATACCACCGAAAGTTTTTATTTATGGCCGGCGGCATTACCCATTATGCTTTTGATGTTTGCCAGCATCGGCGGCTGTGCCGGCTCCACCGCCGGCGGCATTAAAGTCATACGCATCATTTTATTGTTTAAAATGAGTATGCGGGAGTTGTATCGGCTGATTCATCCTCACGGTAAATTTCTGATTAAGGTCAATGGCAAAACCGTCAACTACCGGGTACTGGACTCCATTTCTGCGTTCTTTGTTCAGTTTTTATTCTTACTGATTGTCTTCACCCTGGTTTTATCCATGTTTGGTGAAGATATTGTCACCTCGCTGTCGGCTTCCCTTTCAGCCTTAACCAACCTGGGACCTGCGCTCGGTGATGCCGGTGCCAATTATGCCGAAATCCATGATGGTGCCAAATGGGTGCTGTCTCTGGCCATGGTGTTTGGCCGTTTAGAATTATTCACCCTGTTTATTTTAATCATCCCCAAATACTGGGAATACTAACCTGAGGCGCGTAAAAACACCGCGCCAAATACTGTTTTGACGCCCGCCTGTTTTAAGGTTGCAGCAGCGGCTGACAGGGTTTGACCGGTGGTCAGCACATCATCCACCAATATGAGCCGGGACGGGATGGCATCATCGGTCACTTCAAAAGCACCGCGCACATTGGCGCGACGTTGTTTCTCGGGTAAAGTGGCCTGCATGGCGGTGTACTTTGAACGGATTAAAAGCCGGGACAAAAGCGGTCTGTTACATAGTTGGCTTAATTGACGGGCAACTTCATAAGCCTGATTATATCCCCGCTGTCGCAGTCTTTTGGGGTGCAAAGGCATCGCAATCAGCGGCCAATCGGCCGGCAAACAATCAATCACGGGCGCCATTAATTCTGCCATGGTGCGGGCCCAGTGCAACTGATTGGAGAATTTCAGTGCCATCACCCATTGCCGCCCGGGTGCCTGATAAATACCGGCGCAAACAATACCATCAAACGCCGGCTGAGCGTGGCGACATTCGGGACACAGTAAATGGGTGTCCGCTTGTTTAGGCCTGGGCAGCGGTTTGGCACAGCTTTTGCACCCGTAATCAGGTGGTTTAATTAATTGCCGACAACCACCGCATAAAAGACCTGTGCTGTAGCAATAACAAATCGCACAGCGTTTCATTGGACCGGGTTGTCAGAACCCTTAGGCATTAATCTTCCACCATTTCCGCGGCCGCAGCCAAATCAACACTGACCAGTCGTGAGACACCCGCTTCGCGCATGGTCACACCCATCAGTTGATTGGCAATTTCCATCGTCACCTTATTATGAGTGACGAATAAAAACTGGACTTTTTCGGACATGTCTTTGACCATGTTTGAAAACCGCGTGACGTTGGCATCATCCAACGGTGCATCCACCTCATCAAGTAAACAAAACGGGGCCGGATTTAAATTAAAAATAGCAAATACCAATGACACCGCTGTCAGGGCTTTTTCACCGCCGGATAGTAATTGAATGCTGGACACCCGTTTACCCGGCGGCCGGGCCATAATGGTGACACCGGTGGTCAGTAAATCATGTCCGGTCAGCTCTAAATAAGCGTGTCCACCGCCAAACAGCCGGGGAAACAGTTGTTTAATGTGGCTGTTTACCGCTTCAAAGGTTTCCTTAAATAAGGTACGGGTGTCTTTGTCAATGCGGGCAATGGCCTGTTCTAGTGTCTCTAAAGCCTGGCGTAAATCTTCATCTTGTTCATCCAGGTATTGCTTACGCTTGGATTCTTCCTGGTATTCATCAATGGCCGCCAGATTCACCGGTTCCAAGCGAATAATCTGACGGTGCAATTGTTCCATTTGGGTTTCTTTTTGTGACACCAGATCGCCCACATCCGCATCTTCAACCGCCATATCTGCCAACACTTTTTTCGGCTCATAACCTAAATCAGTTAATTGTTCACTAAAACCGGCGGCTTTGAGTTGTTGAGATTGCCGTTCTAATTTGGCATGTTCTAAAGCTGAACGGGCATGATCAATCTGTTGTTGGTGGCTTGCTCGTGCCTGTTCCATGTCTTGCAATTCAATCTGCAGGGTATTCACTACCTGGTTTTGTTGGTTACGTTGTTGTTCCACCCGGATACGTTTTTGAATCAATTCATCCAATAATTTTTGTTGATCTTCGGCCGGATTATTTTGATTATTCAGCTCTCTTAACAGTTGATCTTTACGCTGTTTTAAGTGTGCAATGGCTTGATCGGTCCGGTGTATATTTTGTTGCAATGATTGGATTTTATTGTCAGCCGCCGAATGCCGCATACGGGACTGATAGAACTGTTCAGAAATGTCATTCAGATGGGCTTTGGCTTGCTCAAAATCAGCATTCAACTGTTCTTGTTTTTCTGCCAGAACCGTTTTATCGGCCTGTTGTTGTTTCATACGTCGCAAGGCTTGCTCCAGCCGTCCGCGCGCAGCAGACAAGGCCTGTTCATCTTCTTTAATTTGCGCTTTAAGAGCAGCCTCTTCCTGGGATTTTTGCTCGGTTTGCTGCTGTTCACGTTCGATCAGATGCTGTTTTTGTTTGATCTGACTGTCCAGCTCAGATAATTTGCGGTGCGCCATATTCAGATCTAATTGCAACTGCTCTGATTGTTGGTTCTCGGTTTGTCGGGTCTGAATTAACTGTTGCTGTTGGGCCTCTTGTTGCTTGATTTGTGTTTCAAGATTTTCAATATTGTTTTCCAATTCGGCAATCTGATTTTTACGCAACAGAAAATTTTCCTGGCGATTGCCGCGGTGTACCGTCAACCAATCCTGTCCACACCAATCACCACTTTGGGTAATTACCGACTCGCCTTGTTTTAATTGTGCTTTCAATGTGGATAAATCTTCTGGATGCTCACAAGCATAGACCCTGTTTAACCATTCAACCACCACACCCGGTGCCTGTACTTTTTCTGATAAGCGACCCGGCATTGCCTGGACATCTCTACCTTGGGCTTGTACCGCGGTGATTGAGCCAAATGCCCAATCTTCCAGCAATTCATTTAAGTCTATGCCGGTACTGACCAGAGCCTGTAAGCGTTCGCCCAACACCGTTTCAACCGCCACTTCCCAACCGCTGTCCACTTTAATCACTTCGGCCAATCGGTCACTGATTGCCGACCGGTGCTGTTGTAACCACTGTGACATGGCTTCATTGTCTTCTGACATGGCGGCCTTTTGCAGTGCTTCCAGAGAACGTTTTTGGCCTTTGATTTGATGTAACTCAGATTTATTTTCATCAATCGCCTGACGCAGATCCGACAATTGTTGCCGGGTGTTTTGCTTTTGCTCTTTTAATTGCGTCAGTTGTTGATCGAGCTGATCCAAACTTTGTTGTTGTTTTTGCTGACTGCGTTGTAAATCATTTAAGGTTTTTTTCCAGGTTTTGATATCATTGCCTGAAGTGCTTTGTTGACGGTTGTTTAATCGCTCCACCTGGCGTACCAGACCGGCTTCCAAAGCGGCGATTTTGGTTTTTTCCACATCCGCCTGACGCTGTAATTCGTTAATGTCCTGTAATAAGGCATCCCATTGTCCGCGCCACTGCTGGCGCGCCATGTCATGGTCTTCATTGGTTTCTTTGGCCGCTTCCAATTGTGCTGTCAGGGTTTCTAATCGGGGCGCTTCCGCTTTAAGCACCTGCTGCTCATCGTGCAGGGCTTGCGCATCATCACGGCGTTGCTTTTGCTGTTGTTCAATGTCATGTTCAGCCGCCAACAAGTCTTGCTGGTTTTTTTCTGACAGGTTTTTAGCGTGACTGATGGCTTGTTCGATTTTGCCGATTTCCGCATTGATTTGGTACAACTGTTCTTGTAAACGGTTTTGTTGGTCCGTTTGTTGCTGATAGCTGTCGCGTTTTAAGGTGATGTTTTTCTCACTCTCAGTCAAACTGCGTTTAGTTTTCTCAAACTCGGTTTGTAACTGCTGAATGTTTTGGTCGCTTTGTTGTGCTTGCTGATGCCATTGTCGCCACCGTAACGCCAACACATCGGCTTTGAGTTGTTTGGCTTGCTTTTTTAAATCGGTGTATTTTTCGGCATTTTTGGCCTGGCGTTTTAAATGTTGTATGTGTTTACCCACTTCAGTGCGCAAATCATCCAGTCGCTCCAGATTTTCACGGGTGCGCTGTATACGCCGTTCGGTTTCCCGGCGTCGCTCCCGGTATTTCGACACCCCGGCCGCTTCTTCAATATAACCACGTAATTCTTCGGGTTTTGATTCCACAATATTGGATATCATACCCTGTTCAATAATGGAATAGCTGCGTGGCCCCAACCCGGTGCCTAAAAACAAATCAACAATGTCTTTTTTTCGGCATTTACTGCCGTTCAGAAAATAACTGGATTGGGCTTCTCGATTGACCTGGCGTTTGACTGAAATTTCATTGTATCCTGCGTATTCGCCCTGGATCTGCCCGTCACTGTTATCAAAAATCAATTCAACGGTGGCCATGCCCACAGGTTTCCGGGTGGCGGAACCCGAAAAGATTACATCGGTCATGGCACTACCACGCAACATTTTAGCTGAGGTTTCGCCCATCACCCAGCGCACCGCGTCGATGATGTTAGATTTGCCGCAACCGTTAGGACCAACCACACCGGTGAGATTGGTCGGCAGCAGCACCTCGGTACTATCCACAAAAGATTTAAAACCGGCTAATTTAATTTTTGAAAGTCGCATTGATGGTTAGATTTTTTGTTGCTTTCTATTTTATTTTTAGGTATGGTCAGCGCCCTTTATTGAAACAGTTTATTATCATGACCACCCAACCTTCAGATCAACTGGAAACCTTTCCAAATCCTAATCCAGATCGGGATTATACCATCATTATGGACATCCCTGAATTCACCTGTTTGTGTCCCAAAACCGGTCAACCGGATTTTGCCACTTTAAAGATTGAATACACACCGGATGACTTATGTATTGAATTAAAATCGTTAAAATTATACATGTGGACCTTTCGTGACCGTGGCGCTTTTCATGAAGCGGTCACCAATGAAATTCTGGATCATCTGGTCAATGCCGTTGACCCGCGCTGGATGAAATTAACCATGAAATTCAATGTTCGTGGTGGTATTTATACCGATGTGGTCATAGAGCATCGTAAATAGAAAAAGGGCCGTTTTGGCCCTTTCATTTACATTTGAGATTGTAAGTAATTTTGTTCACCGACTTGTTCAATCAGACTGAGCTGGGTTTCCAGCCAGTCCACATGCTCTTCTTCAGAATCTAAGATTTCCTGAAACAAATCGCGGCTGACATAATCACGCACTGATTCACAGTACTCAACACCGTCGCGCAAATCAGGGATGGCATCCAACTCCATCGCCAAATCACATTTAAGCATTTCTTCCACGGACTCGCCAATTCTTAATTTACCCAGATCCTGCAAGTTTGGCAAACCTTCTAAAAATAAAATTCGCTCCATCAAAATATCGGCATGCTTCATTTCATCGATGGACTCTTCACGCTCCTTGGCCGCCAGTTTTTCAAAACCCATATCTTCCAGCATTTTGGCGTGCATGAAATATTGGTTGATGGCCGTTAACTCGTTATACAGGGCTTTATTCAGTAATTGAATGACTTTTTTGTCACCTTTCATGATTATAAACTCCATTATCTGACTAAATGGTTATGATAACATTTTCGGACAACTGAGCGGAATGTTCTTGGTGATGTTTCACTTGAATAACCGGGTAAGACAATCAAATCTTACATGGGTATTATCGCTCACTAAACCGGTACAATTCAGGCGAATTGAGGTTTGTTTGAAGGCAGAACGTTTAAAAAAGCGGGTTGTTGGGCCGATTGCTGTTTCAGGATATCTTCAGCCATCTCCAAACAACTGCCACAGCCGGTGGTGGCGCCGGTTTCGGCGGCCAACTGATGAATGTTAGTGACGCCGGATCGAGCGGCTTTTTGAATATCTTTATCGGTGATGCCGTGGCAAATACAAACGTACATAAATCTGAATGAATTAAATCAGACTGTATTTTATTGCTAATGATAATGATTGTCAATACCCAAATAAGAATCGTTCTTGCTTGTTTTCAGAAACTGTTCATTTATTCCAGCATCTCCTCACCGGCATCCGGATCGTTATACACATCTTCGTCAAACTTACCGATGGATTTCGCCACAATGCAGGTGACGGTGGCATCGCCGGTGACATTGACTGCGGTGCGGGTCATATCCAGTAAACGATCAACCCCCAAAATAATACCAATCCCTTCAATCGGCAAACCCACCTGTAACAACACGCCTTGCAACATCACCAGCCCGGCGCTGGGGACGCCGGCCGTGCCAATCGAGGCCATGGTGGCCATCAACACCACAGTCACTAACTGACCGCCGGTTAAGTCCAGGCCATAGGCATTGGCGATAAAAACGGTCGCCACACCTTGCATAATGGAGGTACCATCCATGTTGATGGTGGCGCCAAAGGGCACTGAAAAAGACGCCACGGAATTTTTCACACCCAACCGTTCGGTCACCGTTTTATAGGTCACCGGAATGGTGGCGTTTGAACTTGACGTACCAAACGCAAAAGACAAGGTGCTGCGCATTTTACTGAAGAAAATTAGTGGACTTAAACCTGACAGCAGTTTCAGCAGTGTGGGATATACCACCGTGGCATGCACCAGCAACACAGCCAGGACCGTAAAAAAATAGCCTGCCAATGCCAGTACCGCATCAAAGCCTAATTCCGCAAATACTTTAGCCAAAATGGCTAACACCGCAATCGGCGCAAACTCCATAATCACCATCACCAGCTTCATGATGACTTCATTAAAATCTTTAAAAAAACCAATCACTTTTTGACCGGCGTCACCGGCTTTACCGGCACTGTAGCCCAATAAAATGGCAAAAATAATAATCGCCAGCATATTACCATCGGCCATCGCCTGCACCGGGTTATCCAAAATACTTAAAATGACCTCGGTAAAAGTGCGCCCCTCTGCCGCCACATAATTAACATCGGTGGGGATTTCGGCGCCACTGCCGACACCAAAAGTAATGGCCAGAGTGAGTGCTATGGTGATGGCGGTGGCAGTGGTAAAAAGATAAAAAAACAGGGTTCTGCCACCCAAAGAACCGAGCATCGCCGGTTCACGTAAGGCTGTGGTGCCACAAAACAAAGACACAAACACCAGCGGTACCACCATCATTTTTAAGGACAGAATAAATAACTGGCCGACAATATAAAACAGTCCATTAATGACATATTCATCAATAAAACCCACTGCCTTCAAATTGGTGACATTGAGAACGATGCCGATGATGGCACCAATAATCATGTAAATTATTATTTTTCTGGTTAAGTTCATAGGTTATTTTGTTTTTTGTGGATTATGCCAGTGATTCGGATCGGCCTGGTGCCAATCTGCCTGCCACATAGCAGGTCGATTTTCATCATCCAATAAAATACCCGGTTTTAAGGTCGGGTACAGTTCTTCATAGTTTCTGACCAAAGAACCCTGGACCCGCTGAATAATATGATGTGGCCTTAACTCATCAAAAGAACACAGGCCGGCGGCGGCCAGTAAATCAATCATATTTTCCAACATTTTACGGTGATAACGCGCCACCCGTTCGGCTTTATTCTTAACCACCAGGCCTTTATTGCGGGCCGGATCCTGGGTGGTGATACCGGTGGGGCAGTTACCGGTGTCACAGACACGTGCTTGAATACAACCCAAAGCGAACATCATACCACGGGCTGAATTGACCGTATCGGCACCGAGTGCCAAAGCTTTAATCATGTGAAAAGCGGAAATAATTTTACCGGCCACGATGATTTTTAATCGCGACCTCAAACCGGTTCCGATGAGGGCATTGTTGACATACACCAAAGCGTCCCGCAAGGGTGTACCAACTGAATTGGTCAGTTCAATGGGGGCTGCGCCGGTACCACCTTCACTGCCGTCTATGGTGATAAAGTCGGGTAAAATATCGGTTTCCAGCATGGCTTTACACAAGGCCAGAAACTCATATTTTTTACCCAGACACAGTTTAAAGCCCACCGGTTTACCACCGGATAATTCACGGACTTTGGCCACAAATTGCAACAATTCAATCGGCGTACTAAAGGCACTGTGGGTGGCCGGAGATTCCACCGTTTTATAGGGTTCCACATGGCGTATGGCGGCAATTTCGGGGGTCACCTTTTTACCTGGCAGAACGCCCCCATGACCCGGCTTGGCACCTTGCGAGAGTTTAATTTCAATCATTTTAATTTGATCACGGGTGGCTTTTTGGGCAAACAGATCGTCATCAAAATAACCATCTTTATCCCGACAGCCGAAGTAACCCGAACCAAACTGCATGATTAAATCACCCCCGTGTTTCATGTGATAAGGGCTAATACCGCCTTCTCCGGTGTTATGCGCAAAACCACCGCGCTTGGCCCCCAGATTAAGCGCTTCAATGGCATTGTGCCCCAGTGAACCATAACTCATGGCAGAAATATTCAGCAAAGAAGCCTGATAAGGCTGTTTGCAATCCTGACCACCGATGGCGACGCGCGGGTGATGGTATTTAATTTTCGCCGGGGACACCGAATGGTTAATCCATTCATAGCCTTCAGCCTGAACATCCACGATGGTACCAAATGGTCGTGTGTCTCTTTGCCCTTTGGCACGCTGATACACCAAAGCCCGGTGTTCCCTGTTAACCGGCTTGCCGCTTAAATCGGTTTCAATAAAGTACTGTTGAATTTCGGTGCGAAAGGATTCCAGTAAATAGCGAAAGTGGCCAATCACCGGATACAAACGGCGCAGGGTTTGTTTTTTTTGGAACATATCCCATAAGCCAATGAGCGCCAACGGCACCCAGAGAATAAACAGCCACCAGGCACCGGACCAAAACTGTGCCCATAACACCGTTAATACCGGTATAACTGCCAGTAATAGCAGGAATTTTTGCCGAACTGTCATCATTAGAACCTTTTTATCACCCAATGAACCGGCTCGACGCCGCTGTTAATCAAATCGCTGTGGGCGCCGGTGCGTTTATTTCTGGCTTGCGGATCAATGTAATAAGGTACGCCGTCAGACGGGATGACTTTCACCATAATCAACTCACCTTTGTGGCGGTATTCTTCAATTATCTGATTTTTTTTAATGATGACATTGACCTGATTGGCGTCGGGCCTGGGTGCTTTTGTCTGCGCCAACAATTCAACCGTTTCTGACTTATCCAGCTTCGATGAGACCACCTCTTGAGAGTCTTCATCCTGCGATTGTGCCATCGCAACAGGACTTAAACAAAGTAAAATGAGCAGCACATTACAACGCATACAGTTCTCCAATCAGGGGGTTTAATGATTGTTGCCCATGATACAATGGTGCCGGTGATTTATAAATCAATTTTATGACGAAGTTCTGTGCCTGTTTTACTAAACCTTGTTTTTTGGCTGTTCTGCTGTTGCTGTTACTGTCCGGTTGCGGGCGTGAGGCAGGTGACAAAAATTCCCAAATCATCAATTTAATCAAACACCTGGAAACAGCGGTGGAAAATAAACAAGTGGATGATTTTATGGACGCCATCAGTGACTCCATTCAAACCGAACGCGGCTGGGGAAAAAAAGACATCGAACGGATGCTGCGTTTGCGCCTGTTGCGACGCAGTTCCGTACATATTCACCCACAGTTAAAAACCATTGATTGGGTCAATGAAGGCGAGGATAAAGCTGAAGTGAAGTTGGCTGTGGCGATGGCTGCCACGGCGTTCAGCATTGAAGATTTAGCCCGCATCAATGCCGATTTAATGACGTTTACTGTCACGTTTGAAAAGCATCACGGCGATTACCTGATTACCCAAGCCCGCTGGCAGCGAGCCAGGGCGTTAGATTTTCTGTAATGCGTGAATCATGTCGCTGTTGCCAGGGCTGGCAGCGGTGTAAATATTTTCAAACCCTAAATCTTGTGCAATTCCGGTAATGCGTTCGGCGCCACTGATTAAGGTTAATCCCGTCAGCTCAGTTTTCATCTCTTCAGGACACTGTTGCCAAAAGTGCTTTAAAATTAAACCACTGGTGGCGGTCAGTATGACCGGTTTTTGCCGGTCTAATAATGCGGCTAACGGTTTAAAATCAAGCGGCAGCGGCAGTCTTTGGTAGGTGTTAATTTGCTGATAATGTATCTGGCGCTCAATACAATAGCGACGCACCAAATCCAAACCACCTGCGGCGGTTAAAATCACCAGTCGTTCAGGCTGATGATGATCCAACAAAGCCATCATACCGGCTGAGTCCTGCGATGCCGGGGTTAAAATCGGCTGATCAAAATGGTCTTGCCAGTAACGCGCAACACCTTCACCCACCCCCATCACCATGGTGTCCTCTGACAGGGTAAAATCAGGCTTCAATAACAACAGATGCTTAATGGCGTTACTGTTAAAAATAAGCAGTAACGGGGTGCGCTCTGCCTGAGCCAATTGTTCAGGTGTAACTTCAGTGTTGGTTTGGATCGCGAAGCATGGCATGGCCAGGGTTTCAAAACCCGCTTGCCGGTAATCTTCTTCCGTCTGTTCAATGCGGTGTTGCGGTCGGGTAATGACAACGGTGCTCATGCCTGCTCACTTAACGCCAGAACGTCTTTGGCACCTTGAGATAACAAATCTTCTGCCACCACCTTGCCCAATGACTCGGGATCATAGCCTTGTTGCTGAGCGGTTAAGACCTGCTCACCATCCGGACTGAACACGGCGGCTTTCAGTTGAATACTGTGATCGGCCAGGGCCTCGGCATAGGCGCCAATGGCCACAGAACAAGAACCTTCCAGGGTTAAATTCAAGGCCCGCTCAGCACGAATACATAAATAGGTATCGGTGTGGCTTAACACAGCCAAATCCTCAGCCAATGACTTGTTGTCTGCCAAACATTCCACACCGATCGCACCCTGCGACACCGCGGGCAACCATTGGGGTGCGGTTAGACGGTCGGCAATGCGGTCTTCAAAGCCCAAACGAATTAATCCCGCCGAGGCCAGGATAATCGCGGCATACTGGCCGTCATCCAATTTTTGTAGCCGAGAATTAACGTTGCCGCGTAAAGGTTTGACCTGCAAATCAGGCCGCAGCGACAACAGCTGAGCCTGCCTTCTTAAACTGGAAGTACCGACCACCGCACCATCGGGCAATTCATCCAGAGATTGATAGTGATTGGAGACAAAAGCATCACTGGCATCGGCACGTTCTAATACCGCACAAATCTGAAAATCATCCGGCATAGCAGCAGGAACATCTTTCATCGAATGCACCGCGATGTCGGCGTCACCGGCCAACATGGCCTGTTCTAATTCTTTGAGAAACAAGCCTTTACCCCCCAATTTACTCAAGGTCACTTCAAGGCGGCGATCACCTTCGGTGGTCATCGGCAATAATTTTGTTTGGTAATCTGTCCGGGCTTCGATTGCTGCGGCCACATGTTTGGTTTGCCACAGCGCCAGGGCCGAATCACGGGTGGCGATGGTCAAAATTTTTTTAGTCATGTTTGTAAGTATTTTTTCACATTGGGTAATTGTCTGCGGCTGATGGGCGGCTTTAAATCAATTTGCTTCAGTAAAGCCACGGGACAATGCGTTTGATCCGTGTCTATACCGCGCAAATAATGGATGTTGACCAACCAGCTGCGGTGTATTCTAATAAATTGTGGATACATTTGGGCCAATTCCGTTAAACTTTGGTCCAATAAATAGCTATTTTCCTTTATATGGGCCGTGACGTATTTATCTTCGGCCTGAAAGCACGCCACCTGAGTCACCGGCACCCGTAACAATCGCCCGCCGTCTTTAAATTGAATGTACTCTTTTTGGTTCACATCAATGCGTTCCAGGGTTTCCTGCAAACGTTCACTGGAAACCGGTTTTAGCAGGTAATCCACCGCTTTCACATCAAACGCCGGTAACGCAAATTGCTCATGGGCGGTTAAAAAGACAATCGCAGTCTGCGGATAATCCCGATAAATTATTTTGGCCGCCTCCATACCATCCATCACCGGCATTTCAATGTCCAAAAACACCACATCAGGGTGATTTTCAGCCATGACTTTGAGCGCCTGTTCACCATTGGCGGCCATGTTCACCTGATGGGTGCCTAAATGCGCCAACAATCCGGCCAAACGCTGTCGTGCCAATGGTTCATCATCAACAATCAATATATTCATAACGGTATCACCACCTGCGCCTGAAAACAACCTTCAGATTGTTCAGTTGTCAATGTGGCCTGCTGGCCGTAATGCAATGCCAGACGGGTTTTGATATTCTCCAGCGCGGTTTCACTGCCGGGCTTAACCCGGCTGATATCAACCGGATTGGTAACCGTTATTTGCATGGATTGGTGATGGCGATTAACGGTTAATTCAACACAACCACCCTCGGCCAAATGGGCAATGCCGTGAATCACCGCATTCTCGATCAGTGGTTGAATGGTTAATAAGGGTATGCGTTGTTTTAGTAAAGTGTCATCTACCTGCTCTCGATACTGTAAACGATCCGCTAAACGTAAACGTTCAATGGCCAAATACTGATGAACCCATTCCAGTTCCTGCGCCAGTCGGGTGGTGTTCTGACGTCGCTGAGTAAACGCTTTTCTGAATAACCCCGACAAATCCATCACCGCTTGCTCTGCTGCCGGTGGGTCAATGGCAATCAAACTGGCAATAGAATTCAATGAATTGTATAAAAAGTGCGGCTTGATACGGGCCTGGAAAGCATTCATCTGCGCATCTGCCAGCGCTTTAATCTGTTGCTGCCATTGGTTTTGCACATAAAAATAACGCAATAACAACAGCATGGTAAGCACCGTGGCCGCCCAGACTTTAACCAGGGTTACCAAACCGTCCTCGATATAATTGAACATAAGCACCCGATCAACCCACAATAAAAATCCGGTTAATACCAACGTCAGCACACTGGTTAACACCAATACCAAAGCCATGCCGCTCATGGCAGATAACCGGTTTAATTGAGTTCGCAGTGCCTCCAACATCAACACCAAACTAATGGCCAGAATTTGTGCCATAAAACTCAGCACCGCCAGTTGATTTAAATAAGCCAAAGACAGACTCAAAAAGCTTAAAGAATAGACCAGCACCACCATTTGGGTTATCACCACCACGGTAAAAATCGACAATGGTTGTGATAAATCCATCAACCAGCGTGACTGGCCGTCAGTGGCTGTGGGTTTTATAACTGAACGGTCGGGCAATCCCTCGGCAGACATTTTGATTAACTTTTTCTCATGTGTTGTAAAAAAAACGGCTTGAATGTTTGCAATTGTAACCATTTTATAGAAAAATGACCGCAATTAGTAATTTGTTCCGTGTTAACAATCATGACGTCACGATTAATCTTTATATTACTGGCCATGCTGTGGTCGGCTTATGCCGCCGCTGCTGAAGTCGTGAACGAGCCTGAACATAACAGTCAATGGTTAGCACCCTCATCTG
>CAZLAW010000021.1:0-25080 GCA_964557625.1 uncultured Marinicella sp. | reverse complement strand
CGGCGATCTTTGCCGGTGATTTATTCCGTATGTATATGCGTTATGCCGAAAAAAAAGGCTGGCAAACAGAAATTATCAGCACCAATGAAGGGGAACACGGTGGATTCAAAGAGGTGATAGCACTGGTCAAAGGCAAGGGTTGTTATGGTGATTTGAAGTTTGAATCCGGCACCCATCGGGTGCAGCGAGTACCGGAAACTGAATCGCAGGGTCGGGTTCACACATCAGCCTGTACCGTGGCGATTTTACCCGAAGTGAATCAGGTGGAATCGGTGGACATAAACCCCGCGGATTTACGGATTGACACCTTCCGATCATCCGGTGCCGGTGGGCAGCATGTGAACACCACTGATTCAGCAGTACGCATCACCCATCTACCCACCAACACCGTGGTGGAATGTCAGGATGAACGTTCACAACATAAAAATAAAGCCAAAGCCATGTCCTTGCTGGCTTCACGTATTTTGGCCGCACAGCAGCAAGCGATTCATTCAGAACAATCAGAACAACGAAAATTACAGGTCGGCAGTGGTGACCGTTCGCAAAGAATCCGAACTTATAATTATCCCCAAGGTCGAATCACCGATCACCGCATTAATTTGACATTGTATCAATTAGGTGAAATTATAGCAGGACAGTTAGAACCACTCATTCATCCGCTCAAGCAAGCAGAGCAAGCTGACTTGCTGGCACAATTAGGTCAATAAAATGAATTTAAAACAGTGCACGTTATTTTTATTATACTTTGCCTTAATCGGTTGTCAAAGTCCATCATCTAAAACCCATCAGGCTGTGGGTGATGAAACGGCATTGACTGCCTGGCAAATGTCACAAAAACAAGTGATTGATGCGGTGCGTGAGAGACAATTTGATGACGCCGCTGCACAGCTGGCAACAATGATAGACGAGGTGGGTGACGAGGACAGTCATTGGCAGTATATCCGCATGGTGTTGGCAGTGTTACCTTCTGAATACACAAAACCTCTGATTCAGCAAGCAATCAAACGTCCACTGATACAACAATCACCGCAACATCTGTTAGGTTTCAGTCGTTTAATGATGCAGCATAAAGACCTCAATGCTGCTTTGCAATTAAGCAATCGCGCCATTGAACTGGATCAAACAGAAGCCGCGGTTTACTGGCGCGCACGGTTACAGGCGGTGGCCAAAGACTTTTCTCCGGCAGAACAGGATTACCTGTGGTTACTACAACAATCGCCCGATAACACGGATTACATCAGTCAGTATGCCGCTTTAAAAATGCAACAAGGTGATTTAGCTGCTGCTGAAGACATCCTCAAGATTCACAGCGAGGAACCGCGTTTATTGTACCAATATATACTAATCTTATTACAACAAGACAAAACTGAACAGGCCAAACAACAGTATCAGCAATTAATGGCTGTGATTAACAGGCAGATACTGACACCGGAAGAAAAGCTGGATTATGGTGAAGTGGCTTTGTGGTTATCAGATTACGACACCGCGTTGTCTTTACTGAGTGATGTCAACGATGCCCAACATATTTACGCAGCGAAATTATTGCTGGCTCGGGTTTATTTAAAGCAAAACAACCCCGATCGGGCCATGGTGTTGTTTAAACAGGTGCAAAATGCACCACCGGAGCATGCTGTTCCGGCATTTCAAATGGCGGCTGAATACCACTATGAGCAGGCCGATGCGGAACAAGCCATTGCCGAATTATCTGAGGGGTTACGGTTTTTTAAAGATCAACCGGATTTGTTATATTCCCGGGCTTTGTTGTACGCTCAGGAACAACAGGTGGCAGCTGCTGAAAAAGACTTGAACAAAATAATTGAGCAACAACCTGATCACGCCGATGCCCTTAATGCACTGGGCTATACCTGGGCCGACAATGACATGAATCTGGATCAGGCTTTGGATTACATTGAACGGGCAAATGAACTCAAGCCTGACAATTCAGCCATTTTAGACTCTCTGGGTTGGGTTCATTACAAACGCGGTGATTTGCTCAAAGCCGAGCATTTTTTGCGTCAGTCATTACGACAGCCCGGTGTCAGTGAAGAAACCTACGAACACCTGATTGTGGTTTTAGAGGCGCAAAATAAAACCAAAGAAGCCGATTTAATACGGCAAAAACTAAAAGCGTTTTTAGCCGACTAAATAACCCGCGAAAACTGCTGTTTTGAAGCGGGTTTTAAGTAGGCATCAAACACCATACAGACATTTCGAATCAGCAATCGGCCTTTGGCGCTGACCTGGATGCTGTCCTGATTCAGATTCACCAGGCCGTCTTCTGCCATTGATTGCAGGCTGTTTAATTCATCCGCAAAATAATCGTCAAAATTAATGTCAAAGTGATTATTTAATTGGGTTTTATCAATCCGAAAATGACAGGACAAGTCCTGAATCACCTGGCGCCTGATTAAATCGTCTTTTGACAATTGATAGCCTTTCATAATCGGGATGTGGCCGTCATTTAACTGTTGGTAATACTTATCCGAGGTTTTAATATTCTGACTGAAACAGTTGTTAAACAAGCTGATGGCGCTGACACCCATGGCCAGTAAATCACAATCGGCATGGGTGGTGTAACCCTGGAAGTTGCGTTGTAAACTGCCGTTTTGTTGCGCCAATGCCAGCTCATCATCGGGTTTGGCAAAATGGTCCATGCCAATATAGACATAACCGGCGTCGGCTAATGTCTGGATGGTCATTTGTAGAATATCCAGTTTTTCATCGGCTGAGGGCAGGTCGGTCTCATTAATGCGCTTTTGCGGCATAAATAAATGTGGCATATGAGCGTAATTAAACACCGACAGGCGATCGGGTGATAGATCGATGATTTGTTCTAAGGTATCCTCAAAGGATTGTAAGGTCTGAAAGGGTAAGCCGTAAATCAAATCCACGTTTATGGACTTGGCATGATGCGATCGACAGGCTTCAATGACATCACGGGTCATACTGATGGGCTGAATGCGATTGACCGCTTTTTGGACTTTTTCCTGGACATCCTGAACCCCCATGGAAAAACGGTTAAAGCCGGTATCGGCCAAACGCTGAATGGTGCTGTGATCGGCTTCACGCGGATCAATCTCAATCGAATAATCACGCCGATCATCGGTTAACAAAGTGAAATGTTGTTCAATGAGAGCCATCAGGCGATGGTGTTGCGGGGCGGTTAGAAAAGTGGGTGTGCCGCCGCCAAAATGAAGTTGTTCAACGACCCTTGTCTCGGCAATATGAGCTGACTGAAGTTTGATTTCCTGGGCTAAAAAGTCGATGTATGTATCGGCTTTATCACGTTTTTTGGTGGTGATTTTATTGCAAGCGCAGAAAAAACACAGGGTGTCACAAAAGGGAATATGAAAATACAAAGACAGCGGATTATGCGCGGCGGTTTGCTGCTGGCTTTGCAAGTTGTTCAGGTGTGCTTGTTCGTTGTAATTTTCATTAAAAACAACAGCCGTTGGATAAGAGGTGTAGCGAGGACCGGTTAAGTTATATTTTTTAATCAGTTCCTTATCAAAGTTAACGGTTAGCGGTTGTTGTAAGCTCATAATAGACTGCCAAGTGGACAAATGCGTCATTATAATTGATTGCTTCTAAGTTAACATGACATGGGTCAATTTTTACCTTTAAATTAGCTGTTTAGATGGTCTGATTGTCAGCTGTCTGACTTGCTTTATTGGCCTGAAATCGGCACAATAGCAGGTTTTTCCAAAGAGCCTTTTATGACTGATTTCAAAGCCCTGGCCGTTCCCGGTGTGCAAAAATTAAATCCCTATGTTCCCGGTAAACCCATCAGTGAATTGGAACGTGAATTGGGAATCGATAATATCGTCAAACTGGCATCCAATGAAAACCCCTTAGGCCCCAGTCCCAAAGCTTTGACAGCCATTGAGGATTTGCTGCCGGAATTGGCTTTGTATCCCGATGGCAATGGTTTTGAATTAAAAAAAGCCTTGGCTGAAAAACATGGGGTTGAGATGAATCAAATCACATTAGGCAATGGTTCTAATGATGTGCTGGTGTTATTGGCTGAAGCCTTTTTATCGGCTGCCCATAACGCCATTTATTCCCAATACAGTTTTGCGGTTTATCCGATTGCCATTCAAGCCATCGGCGCCAGCCATAAAATGATTCCGGCGTTAGGGTGGGACAGTGAGTCACCGCTGGGTTGTGATTTGGACGCCATGGCAGCCGCCATAGACGCCCAAACCCGGCTTATTTTTATTGCCAATCCGAATAATCCCACCGGTTCATTTCTGACAAAACAGGCATTGTATGACTTTATTCAACAGGTGCCAGAAGATGTGATAGTGGTGCTGGATGAAGCGTATTTGGAATATTCACCTGAATCCATGCGGGTTGATGGCAGTCTGTGGTTATCTGAGTTTCCCAATCTGGTGGTTACCCGAACGTTCTCAAAAGCCTACGGACTGGCGGGGTTACGGGTTGGTTACAGCTTAAGTCATCCCGATATTGCCAATGTTCTCAACCGTATACGGCAACCCTTTAATGTGAATTCACTGGCCCTAAAAGCAGCTGAAGCGGCCATTGATGACAATGATTTTATTCAACAATCGATGGCTGTTAATGCCAAAGGTTTAGACTTATTAAGTGATTGTTGCGATGCATTAAAGTTGCGTTATGTACCGTCCAAAGGTAATTTTCTGTTGGTTGATTTCCAACAAGATGCGATGCCGATTTATAACCATTTACTGCACAATGGTATCATTACCCGACCGGTGGCTAACTATGGTTTGCCGGACAGTTTACGCATCACCATCGGCACCGAACGTCAAATGCAACGA
The DNA here is from genome assembly GCA_964557625.1 of uncultured Marinicella sp. Taxonomy (GTDB): domain Bacteria; phylum Pseudomonadota; class Gammaproteobacteria; order Xanthomonadales; family Marinicellaceae; genus Marinicella. Next base: position 20,281 of record CAZLAW010000021.1, on the reverse strand, counting down.
CTGATTGAACTATTACCTGCAGCGGTCGCCTGACCTTATGACTGACATTAAACCCACGGATACATTTCGATTGCGTGCCCCTTTACAATTGAACGGCCACATTACGGTTCCCGGTGATAAATCCATTTCTCACCGATCCATGATTTTGGCCGGTATCAGTGAGGGCACCAGTACAGTGACCGGTTTTTTGCATTCAGAAGATTGTCTGGCGACTTTAAAAATCATGCGGGCCCTCGGCGTTTCTATTGAACCATCCGGTGAAGACTTTATCGTTCAGGGTGTCGGCTTACATGGTTTGTCCAAACCTGATGATGTTTTAGACTGTGGCAATGCCGGAACCGGCATGCGGTTACTGGCGGGTTTGTTGGCCGCTCAGAATTTCAGCAGTACGCTGGTAGGTGATGACTCATTAAGTCAGCGACCGATGAAACGCATCATTGAACCGTTGACCCGAATGGGAGCCCGGATTGACTCGGATAACAACACCGCACCTTTACATTTCAAACCATCCGGTGGTCTGACCAGTATTGATTATCACAGTCCGGTGGCCAGTGCGCAGGTGAAAAGTGCCATTTTATTGGCCGGTTTATATGCCGACGGCAGCACATCCGTGACTGAACCACAGCGGTCTCGCGACCACACAGAAACCATGCTCAAAGGCTTTGGTTGCAAGGTGCATCGTGATGCTCTGACAGTGCGCATAACACCGCCTGAAAAACTCATTGCGCAAACCATAGTGGTCCCGGGTGACGTGTCTTCAGCAGCCTTTTTTATGGTGCTGGGTGCACTGCATCCGCAGGCTGATTTTGTTATCAGTCAAGTCAGTATCAATCCTACCCGTGCAGCCGTTATCGACATTTTGCAACGTATGGGTGCCGATATCACAGTATTTAACCAATCCGAACAGGGTGGAGAGCCGGTGGGGGATGTGCGCATTAAAAGCAGCCAGCTACAGGGCATTGATATTCCGCAAGAATACATTGCTTCTGCCATTGATGAATTTCCGATTCTATTTATTGCGGCCGCTTTCGCCGAAGGCCGTACCCGTTTATCCGGGGCTGAAGAGTTGCGTCATAAAGAAAGTGACCGCATCGCGGTGATGTGTGAAGGATTATCTCAACTTGGTATTGATTGTCAGGAACAAGCCGATGGCGCCGTGATTCACGGCGGCACATTGACGTCCGGTATTGTCGATGGTCAAGGTGATCACCGATGTGCCATGAGTTTCCTGGTGGCTTCGGCGTTATCCGATCAGGCGATTTCGGTTCGGGGTTGTCACAACATTAATACGTCATTTCCAAGCTTTTTTCAGGTACTGAGTGATTTAGGTATCACCACCGAACGGCCTTTGCCGGTGATTGCAGTTGACGGGCCGTCCGGTGTTGGTAAAGGCACATTATGCAGTCAACTGGCACAATCTCTGGGTTGGCATCTATTGGATTCCGGTGCCATATACCGTGCATTGGCCCTGAAAATTATTAACGATGATATGGTGGACGCCGAAGCGGATGCCTGGATTCAGGCGGCCACCGAGTTGGATTTGAGATTTGAAGTCACTGACCATGGTTTCACCCAGATTATATTAGACGGTGAAAATGTCACCGCACGGCTGCGCAGTGAACAATGTGCCAAAATGGCCTCGCAAGTGGCGCCGGTGGCCGCTGTTCGCACGGCTTTGTTGCATCGTCAACAGGCTTTTTTAAAGCCGCCGGGTTTGGTGGCCGATGGGCGGGATATGGGCACGGTGGTGTTTAAAAACGCCCCGTTAAAGCTGTTTTTAACCGCATCAGCGGTGATTCGTGCAGAAAGGCGTCATAAACAATTGCAAAGCGCCGGAGTCGATGTTAAAATCCGCGACCTTTTAAAGGACATCGAAGCGCGTGACCAACGAGATTCGAGTCGAGCCGTGGCACCTTTGGTGCCGGCGAGCGATGCCATTGTTATCGATACCGGTAATTTAAGCATCGAAGCAGTGTATGAGCTTGCAATGCAATGGGTGCGTAAAAAAATATCCATTGAGCCAAGTGAATAAACACATTTTTTTATTGAGCGGTTACTGCGGTAACCAGAACTAACGAGTATCGGGCAAGCCGATACAGAAGACAAGGTAAACCCATCCATTCGTTTACCGGAAGATTATATGAGCGAAAATTTTGAAACCCTTCTCGACCAGGACCTGGCCGAAAAAAACATCATTCCCGGAACCATTGTAAAAGGCAAAGTGGTTGACATTGAAAATGGCTTTGCGGTTGTCGATGCCGGTTTAAAATCTGAAGGTGTGATTCCTTTAGAAGAATTTGGTGAAGACGACGATTCCGTACAAATTGGTGACGAAGTTGAAGTGGCCCTGGAAAAATATGAAAACGGTTTTGGTGAAACCGTGTTATCCCGTGAAAAAGCCAAGCGTATGTTGGTGTGGGATGAGTTGCGTATGGCCATGGAAACCGATCAGATTGTGATTGGTCAAATCACCTCTAAAGTGCGAGGCGGCTTTACCGTTGAACTCAAAGACATCCGGGCTTTCTTGCCGGGTTCTTTGGTGGACGTTCGTCCGGTACGCGATCCGGGTTACTTAGAAGGTAAGGACCTGGAATTTAAAGTGATTAAATTGGATCAAAAACGCAATAACGTCGTGGTCTCACGCCGTGCCGTGGTTGAGTCTGAATATTCTGAAGATCGAGAGAAATTACTGGAATCACTGGAAGATGGTGCCATTGTCAAAGGTATCGTGAAGAACTTAACCGATTACGGTGCATTCCTGGATTTAGGCGGTATCGACGGCTTGTTACACATTACCGACATGTCATGGAAGCGTGTCAATCATCCTTCTGAGGTGGTTGAGATCGGTCAGGAACTGGAAGTTCGTGTATTGAAGTTTGACAAAGAAAGTCAACGGGTTTCATTGGGCTTAAAACAATTGGGCGAAGACCCATGGAAAGATTTGTCCCGACGTCATCCGGTGGGATCACGTCATTTTGGTCGCGTCACCAACATCACTGATTACGGTTGTTTTGTTGAAATCGAAGACGGTATTGAAGGCTTGGTGCACGTTTCTGAAATTGACTGGACCAACAAGAACATCAACCCCGCTAAAGTGGTCCAGCCCGGTGATGAGGTTGAGGTCTGCATTTTGGATATCGAAGAAGGCAAACGTCGCATTTCTTTGGGTATGAAGCAATGTAAGCCAAATCCATGGGTTATTTTCTCCGAAAACTACCAGAAAGGTGATGTGATTGAAGGTAAAATTAAATCCATCACTGATTTTGGTATCTTTATCGGACTGGATGGTGGTATTGACGGCTTGGTTCACTTGTCAGATATTTCCTGGTCAGATGCCGGTGAACAAGCCATCAGAAACTACAAAAAAGGCGATTTAGTTAAAGCCGTTGTGCTGGTGATTGATGCCGAAAGAGAGCGCGTTTCTCTGGGAATTAAACAATTGGAACAAGATCCGTTTGGTTCTTTTGTGGCCAATAACCCGAAAGGCTCTTTGGTCACCGGTGAAGTGATTGAAGTGGACGAGAAACAAGCCATTTTAGAGTTAGAAGATGGTGTTAACGGTGTTATCAAAGCCTTTGATGTCTCCAAAGAGCGCACCAATGACGTCAGCGAAGTGTATTCAGTCGGTGATAAAGTGGAAGCTAAATTTGTTTCCATGGATCGTCGCAAAAAAATGTTGGTGTTATCGGTTAAAGCCAAGGAAAATGATGAACTCAAAGACGTCCTGGATGAATACCAAAAAGGTGCTTCAGGCACCACCAGCTTAGGTGACTTGTTAAAAGAAAAAATGGATGATTGATTTTAATCGTTATTTATGAAGCACTTAAAGGCGGCCATTTAGGTCGCCTTTTTTATTTTCTATGAATTTTCGATGTTTATTTGACCTTGATTGGTTATAATTATGCCATCATGAAAGAATCCATAACACGCTCAGAATTAATAGAGATATTGGCCGATAAGTTTGCGCAAAGTGAGCTGTCGAAATCCGATGTCAGTCTTTCGGTGAAAGAACTGATTCAATTTATGAGTACATCCATCTCAGAAGGACGACGCATCGAAATACGCGGATTTGGTAGTTTTACCTTGCGTGAACGTAAACCACGTATGGGACGTAACCCCAAAACCGGTGAACCGGTCCCACTGGGTGCAAAATATGCACCCCATTTTAAACCCGGCAAAGACCTTAAAGAACGGGTTAAAGATCAGGTGGGTCAATAATCTAATCAGGACGCGTTTTTGTGCGAACTGTCTAATATATCGGCGGCCGCTTCTTTTAGCTTCATTAAACAGCTCTCTAACTCATGAAAAGATTCGTTCGCTAAATGTTGGCGGTAGTTTTTTATATGGCGACTTATAATCGTGGCTGCGCAGACCTGGGCCGAACCCTGAAGATAATGTAATTGGCCGTCCAGGTCTTGCCATAATTCGGCCCGATGAAGGTGTTCAATTTTTTCGACTTCCTGTGGCAACTTTTCAATAAATAAAGCCCGTAATTTTTGCACAATGGCTGCATCTTGATGGGAAATGGCTAAGGCTTGTTTTTCATTAAAATGACTGTGCTGTTGTTCTGTCTTTCGAACTTTGGTTAAACAACTATTGATGAGTGCCTTTAACACCGGTTTGGTTATCGGCTTAACCAAAGATTGTGTAAATTGAGGGTGGGGTATGCAATCAATCTGTTCAGCAGATACTGCCACAATGGGTGTCTCATTGTGATGTGTCAATTGTTTTATTTTTTCTGCTGCCGTGATACCGTCCATGGGTTGCATGCGAATATCCATTAAAATCAGGTCAAACTTTTGGCGCTGACATATTGACAGGGCTTTGACGCCACTGTCCACCGCAGTGACATGATGATGCCATTGGGTTAAAATGGTTTTAAAATAAAGGCGATTAATGTGGTTATCATCAACCACCAAGATTGTTAAGTTTTCCATGGTTACAACTCCCTGTGTCGTCCTGTATGACGTTAAGATTACCGATGAAATGACAAAAAAGCAAGCATGTTAATGACTCACAAATGCATCAATCTAACGATTTTAAAATTACTTTTGATGCTAGGGTTGTTGATGGAGTTGTCCATGATGGCGTCTGCAGCGGCTCAATACCGTGTGATTGGCTTGCAGGTTAATCAACAGCAATCTATCACGGAAATCATCATCAGTCATCTGTTCGTGTCACCGGATATTCAAATTGATAACATCCGTTACCGTTGTCACAACCCGATTGAAGTGTATCCGCAACACCATTGTCAACAAGCAGATTTGCGTTTTAAACTGCAACAGAATCAACTGCAGTTATCCGGCCGGGTTGATTATGATGTGGTCAAACAAATCCTAAAAATAAACGCCATGGATCAGGATAATACCATGGTTTTTAACTACGACAGTGGCCGTCAAAGTCCACGCACTGAGCCGACTGCTGGGCCTGTCAACAAAGGGTGACCCTCAGTATTTAAACCGATCAAAGAAAATTTATCTGCGATGGCCAGCGGGGTGGTGGCGGTGAGCTTAGATGAAGGTACCTTCAAAAGCCTCGACAGTATTCAGTTTTCCGGTTTGGATTATGAGCACAGTGATGATTTGATTGCCCTGGGCTTATCCGGACAGCTTGATTTTGATTGGCACAGTCAACAAGACAGCCTGACAGCGAACATTAAGATTGATCAGGGCGAAGCCTTGTTAAAACAGGTTTATGTGAATTTTTCAGAATTTCCTTTGGTGTTGTCTTTTGATATTGATATGCGCAATCCGATGTATTCAGTCCGGTGGCAACTGGCGCACCAGAGTGTATTTGAAGCCGCAGGTGAACTGACAATAGGAGATGATTTTAATATTGGTCACTGGCAAGGACATATCAATATCAAAGACAGCACACTGTTTAACCAACACATCACCAACAGTGTGCTGGAAATCTATGGTTTCAATCAAAACCAAGCCGCCGGCGGATTTGTCGTCAGTGCCAGCGGTCATGGGCAACAGGTGGATCATGTGACCGCTTCTTTCAGAGATTTTTCATTCACCAATCAAAAACGAAAACTGGCAGTGGGCGGTTTAAATGGCCAGGTGGATTGGCAATGGCAACAAACCAGTCAGCCGTCTGAATTATCATGGCAGTCATTGATTTTATCGGGTTTGCCGGTCAGTGCAGCGACCATGAAATTTAATTTAAGTGAAGATGATTTTCGTTTATACGGTCACCATGCCTTTCCGGTTTTTGACGGCGCTTTGGTCATACAGCGTTTAACTGTACTTGATTTTTTTGCAGAAGAACCGGCGCAATTAAAAATGGATGCAGAAATTGAACCCATTTCATTGCGACCGGTTACTCAGGCATTAGGTTGGCCAGAGTTGGCCGGCCAAATCAGTGGTCAATTACCGGGCATGGTTAAATCCGGTCATGTGATTGCGTTTGACGGTACTTTACATTTATCCGTATTTGACGGGTCGATTCGATTTGATAATTTATCCATGGAGCGACTGTTCGGTGTGGCACCGGTGATTGCCGCTGATGTGGACATTCATTTACTGGATTTGGCCATGCTAACTCAAACCTATGACTTTGGTTTAATCACCGGGCGCTTATCAGGCAAGATTGACCAACTCCGCATCACCAACTGGAAAGTGGACCGCATGGACGCCACCATTTACAGTGTGAAAACCAAAAATAGTCAGCAGACCATCAGCCAAAGGGCGATTGAGAATATTTCAGCCATCGGTGGTATTAAAGGTGCCATATCGCGCACGTTTTTACGGTTTTTTGAAAAATTTAAATATAAAAAACTGAAATTAAGCTGCAAACTTCATAACTCCGTATGCCAAATTGGCGGTATTGATAACCAGGATGGTCGCTTTACCATTGTTGAAGGTGGTGGCTTACCGAAAATAAACATCGTCGGTTTTGCCCGAGAAATCGCCTGGGATATTTTTATCAGCCGTCTGCTCAATGCCCGTTATGATCAGTAAAAATAGATTTTTAAAGCCAGACTATTTTTACCCTTCAGGTGGTGGTCTTGGCTTGATTGTCCTGTCTTGATTGATACCAGTAAAACAGCACCGGTATAACCACCAGTGTCAATAGAGTGGACATGAAGATACCGAAGATAAGCGACACTGCCAAACCGTTAAAGATGGGGTCATCAAGGATAAAAAAGGCCCCCATCATGGCCGCCAGGGCGGTCAGAATAATGGGTTTGGCGCGGACTTCTGCGGACTGAATGACTGCATTTTTCAAGTCGGCTCCGGCAGCCAGTTGAAGCAATATAAAGTCCACCAACAGAATCGAATTTCTGACAATAATACCCGCTAAGGCAATCATGCCAATCATTGACGTGGCGGTGAATTGTGCCCCGAGTAACCAGTGACCGGGCAAAATACCAATGATGGTCAAGGGAATCGGTGCCATAATAATTAACGGCACAAAGTAGGAATGAAAATGGGCCACAATCAGTAAAAAGATTAAAATCAGTCCCACTGAATAAGCGATCCCCATGTCACGGAACGTTTCGTAGGTGATTTGCCATTCACCGTCCCATTTAATGTAGGTGTTATCAGTTATTAGCGGCTGGTCGATAAAATACTGGTCAATTTCAGGATACTGTTCTTCAATCAGTTTTTTTACGCCAAACATGCCGTACAGGGGTGAATCGGCACCACCGGCAATATCTGCGGTGACCATGGTCATCGGTCGCAGATCTTTATGCTGAATGGATTTTTCGATGACTGAATCGACCACAGTGACCAGTTCACCTAACTGAATATAACCTCCTTGTCGGGTTTTAATCGGTACAGTCATGAGGTTATTTAAATCATTTTGTTTGTTGCGATCTATTTCAATACGAATGGGTTGTGCGTATTTATTGTTTGGGTCGTGTAAAAAACTCACGTCCCTACCGGCTAAAGCGGTGTTGACGGTGGTGATAATTTGTTGTTGGGAAACACCGGCCAGCATGGCTTTGGGCAAATCGATTTCAAGTATCTGTTTGGGGGCGTCATGTTCAACGGTGGTGTCAATATCCACCAGGTGGTCCACCTGATGAAATAATCCGGCAATTTTATCGGTATCGGCAATTTGCTGCGGATAGTTATTGCCGTAAATTTCAGCCACCAGTGGCGCAATCACCGGCGGTCCCGGTGGTACTTCGACAATCTTTAAAGATGCATCATATTTTTCGGCAATGGCATGCACAACCGGGCGCATGTCCAATGCAATCTCATGGCTTTGTTGATCGCGTTCATGCTTATCGATCAACATAATTTGTATATCACCCAGGTGAGATCCCTGACGCAAGAAGTATTGTCTGACAAGACCGTTAAAGTTAATTGGTGAAGCAATCCCGGTGTAAGCCACCGCATGTTTCACCGCTTTAAATTTTTTTAATTCAGCCACCAGTTCCACCATCAGCTGATTGGTGGTTTCTAAGGTGGTGCCTTCTTTCATATCGACAACAATTTGTAATTCCGATTTATCATCAAAAGGCAGCATTTTTAAAATAACTTGTTGGAACGGTACCAATAAAACAGACAGTACGAGTAATGCCACCACGGAGCCGATGAGGGCGTAGCGGGGTTTTCGGCCTTTTTCTTGATTTAAAAACACCGGTAAAATGCGTTGAAAAATTGAAATGTTGGGTTTTGACTGTTCGGGCTGACTGTTATCTTGACTTCGGCCAATCAGTTTTCGATACAACCAGGGCGTGACAATTAAAGCAATTAATAAAGACAGCAACATCCCCATACTGGCATTAATCGGAATCGGGCTCATATAGGGACCCATGAGGCCGGTCACGAAAGCCATCGGCATTAAGGCGGCAATCACCGTGAAGGTGGCTAATATGGTGGGACCACCGACTTCATCCACCGCCGGCGGAATAATCTCATTGAGCTTGTTGGTATTGTTTTTGCTGCGACGATGGATGTTTTCCACCACCACCACCGCATCATCCACCAGGATACCGATTGAAAATATTAAAGCAAACAATGAAACCCGATTCAAGGTAAAACCATAGGCCCAGGAAGCAAACAAAGTGATGGCCAGTGTCATACCGACAGCCAGACCCACCACCAGGGCCTGTCGCCAACCCATGGTGATTAAAATCAGAATAATCACTGACGCGGTGGCAAAAATAAGCTTTTTAATCAGTTGATTGGCTTTGTCGTTGGCGGTTTGGCCGTAATCACGGGTGATTTCGATGTGGACATCCTGTGGGATACAACTTTGTTTTAACTGCTCAATGGATTCAATGACCGCGGCGGTTATTTCACCGGCGTTGCTGCCGGGTTTTTTGCCCACGGCTATGGTAACAGCCGGTGCATAATCCGGTGCCACGCCACCTTCCCAAGCATGACCGGCATCAATCCAGGTATAGGATTCAGGCGCATCCGCACCATCATAAATTCGGGCAATGTCTTGTAAATAAACCGGTTTGCCTTGTTCGGTGACTTTAATAATTAAGTTCTTTAGGTCTTCGATGTGACTCATTGAATAACCGGTTTGGACTTGAATCAGTTGATTATTGTCTATGCGTGTTGCCAGTGGCAGGGTGTAATTACTGACTTGCAAGGATTGGGTAATGTCATCGAAACCCACCGCATAATTCAACATATTAACCGGGTCCATTTCAATGTGGACAATGCGTTGATCACCGCCAAAGCTGCGTATAATCCGGGTGTCGGGAATTCGTTTCAGTTGGTTTTCAAGGCTGTGGGCCACTTCCAATAAATCACGGTGGGTCTTATTGGTATCATCACTCCATAAGGTGGCGGTTAACACCGGCACATCGTCAATGCCAAGAGGCTTGATGATGGGGGTAGTGGCACCGAGGTTTCGTGGCAGCCAATCGCTGTTGGATTGGACTTGATTATAAAGTCGTACAATGGCGTCATTTCTTTCCACCCCCACTTTAAAACGCACGGTAATAATGGCCATGCCCGGCTGTGAAATAGAATAAATGTGCTTCACATCGGATAATTCGTCCAGAACCTGTTCTGCGGGGTTGGTGATTAATTGTTCCACTTCTTTGGCGCTGGCACCGGGTAAACCGATGATGACATTGGCAAAAGTGACATCAATTTGTGGCTCTTCTTCTCGTGGTGTCACCATCACCGCAAAGGCACCCAGCAACACCAGCACCAAGGCAATCAAAGGTGTTAATTGGTTGTCTTGAAAGCTTTTGGCCAGCAATCCAGAGATCGATAACTTGTCTTGTTTGTTCATAAAATGAATGACCTCTTTATGGATTTAGTGATGGCTGGGTTAGAGATGTTTTTAAAGGATTGATGACAATGGTATCACCGGGGGTTAATCCCGAAATCACTTCTGTCAACTGACCTTTTTGACGCCCTGTACGAATTTGGCGTGGTAGTTGCTGGTTACCTTGTTTAACATAAACCAACGTCAATTCTCCGCGGTGTACAACAGCTTGAGAGGGAATCATCAGGGTCTTTTGTTGTCCAATTTTAAAATGGACTTTAAGTGACATGCCGGGAAATAAACCGGTTGTTGCAGGCGGTAAATTAACCCGTAAGGAAAAAGTTTTACTGGCCGGGTCTGCATAAGGAAACAAAGTTAATTCCGTACTTTCAACCCGGCTACCATCAGGTAATTCGATCTCGGCATGACCTTGATTATTAAGGCGATTGGCGATTGATTCGGGAATTTGGGTGACCACCCGCAGATGATCCAGGGATAAGCCGGACATCAAGGGCGTACCTACATTGACGGCTTCGCCTTGTTCCACATGGCGTGCAGTGACAATACCATCAAACGGTGCTTTAATCAGTGTGTAATCCAATTGGGTTTGGGCCGTTATCAGGGCCGCTTGTTGGGTTTTTACCGCAGCCACAGCGGTGTTCTTTTGACGTTCAGCCTGGTCATATTCGCTTTGTGAAATCAGTTTTTTCTGAAATATATTTTGGGCCCGTTTAAAACTGGCCAGCGCTTGTTTTTCGGTGGCTTTGGCCGCTTCTAAATTGGCACGAGCCCGTTCAACCGCCTGCTTCTGCTCTTGATTTGTAAATTCAATAATAACCGTTCCGGCGGTGACATAATCATCCACATCCACATGAATTTTGGCCACCCGACCGTTGGTTTGAGCGGACACGGTGGCTTGTTGAATGGCTTCCACCTGGCCTTGAAAAGTTCTGAAGATGGGTTGTTCGCTGGCTTTGACCTCATACCATGATGAATTGGCCAGAATCTGGTAACAACTGAATAATAAAATAAGGCTGATTATATTTTTCATAGGCTGATTTTTTAATGTGGATTATTTTAGAACACAAGGTTTAATATTTGATAAAGCTAATATAGCATTAAATTCCCATAGTTCAAGTGTTAATTAAGAATAAGGCCATTAAACGGACACTTTTTCAATTGATAAAATAATTATTTGGGTTTGAACACATCAAAACATAATTAAAACCTCTGTTTTTGAATAACTTTCAGTAAAACAGATATAAGTCAATCAATTGATTTATAATTTCAAGGTAATCTTCCTGCTAAAGCCCTGACCATGACATAATAAAACAGTTTACGCTGTTCATTTTTTCATAAATTATGGGTGACAACACAACATGGTACTTTCTCGCCTCAATTCTTTGACAGAAAACAATTTTAAAGCAACACGGACCCAAAAGGTGATTGTTCTTTTGGTTATATTTTTTATCAGTGTTGTGTATTTTGGCTTTCAATTGTTCATGCCTTTACGCATTTTTGATGAGGGTATTATTCTTACCGGGGCTGACAGGGTTGTGAATGGCGCGGTTCCGTATAAAGATTTTTGGAGTATTTACCCTCCGGGAAATTTCTTTTTACTCAGTTTTTGGTTTGAGTTGTTTGGAACTTCTGTTCTTACAGAGAGAATTTACGGCATTATGATTAATGCATGTTTATCGACTGCACTTGTTGTCATATTGTATAAATGCAGAATTCGGATAACTTATATTTTGACCGGTTATTTTTTAAGCTTGTTAATCATAGGCGCCATAAAACTACCCACCTATCCGGTCTTTCCGGCATTGCTGTTTATTTATATCTCGACGATTTTTTTTATTGCTTACTTGAAAACCGGTCAAACTGTCAGCTTAGTTTTAGCGGGCGTATTTATCACGGTTGGTTCACTGTTCAGACATGAACTGGCGGGGTTTGCCTGCATCAGTTTTGTGATTGGCTTAATTTATATGGCTTTCAGAAGTGATCAGGTTAAAACAAAACATGGACTGATTTTTCTATTAGCGGTGTTGTTGGCGGGTTTACCATTCTTGTTATATTTTTCTTATGTTATAGGTTTTGATAATTTATATGTTCACTTAATAAAAACACCCGCCATGATTATGCCAAATTTTCGATGGCTTCCTTATCCAACATCATTCTCCTTTATCACTGTGTTGTTTTATTTGGTTCCTTTGACATTAGTAGCCGGTGTATTAACTGCAATCATCGCTTTAAAACAAAACCGTAAAATTGAACCAGTGCATGTTGTTGTGTTGCTTTTTTCTGTGATGGGTTTGTTTTTTATGCTGCAAACAATGGTCAGATCGGATTTAACCCACTTGACACCGCCGGCCTTGATGGCCATACCCACAGCAGCACTGCTCATGAATCATTTACAAAATTCATTGAAAGGTCCGTTGCTAAAAAATACACCTCAGATGGTCATGATAATATGCGCGATGATTGTATTTATAGCCTGTTTACAAAACTACCTGCATGTCCCTGTAAAAAAACCAAACAATGAACATCTCAACAGAATTAAATTTGCACACGTTCCCAATGAGTTGATGCAGACGTTGTTATTTATCAAAGACCACACAGCGCCTGCTGATTATATTTTTGTTGGTGTGGAAAATCATGATCAATTTATATTAAATGACACCGCTTTGTATTTTTTAGCGGCGCGCAATTACGGCACAAAATACCATGAATTTTCTCCGGGTATCGTGACCACACAACCGGTTCAAGAAGAGATTGTGGCTGAATTGAAAAAAAATAATGTCAAGTTAATTATTTTGGCACCCCGACACTGGTATGAACCCAATCAAAGCAACATTGATCATAAAATCGATATTTTGGATCAATACATACAAAATAATTACACACCGATTAAACAATTTGGTTCTTACCAAATACTCTTGCTTAATACAGCAGAGGCAACATATGATTTAAGCTAATTTATGCCGTTTAGAGACAGCCAAATTTATTTAACGGTCATCACTGTTATCGTGTGTGTGTTTGCGGTGATGCCCTATATAGAACGCCGTATTTGGTGGATTCGTGCCTTTGATTTTGTCCGTATTCAGGGATTCTTTCTGGCTTTACTATTATTGCTGATTGCACCCTTTGTGCTCGGTGCCTTATCCACCGTGGATTATGTGATGCTGATTATCATCGCGGCATGCTTGTGGGTACAGATTTATTATTTGTATCCATACACACGCTGGCACAAAAAAGAGGTGTCCGATTTTGACCCAAAGAACAGTCAGGTGCGATTTAAGCTTTTGGTGAGTAATGTACTGATGAAAAACAGTCATTATTCAGCCTTGTTAGATCTGGTCAGACAGCAGCAACCCGATATTGTATTGTGTATGGAAACCAATCAACAATGGCACAAAGCCATCCAAAAAATGGTCAGTGATTACCCCCATCAAATCAGCCAGCCCAATGAGCGTATGTACGGCATGCATGTGCTGTCAAAATTTAATTTAAGCGATATTCAGGTGAATCACTTGGTGCAGGATTTCGTACCTTCTGTGCATGTTTGTATTGATATTAATGGGCATCAGGTGTTGGCCCATTTTATGCACCCGGCACCACCCAGCCCCTCTGAGAACGACGAATCCACCGAACGTGATGCCGAATTATTGGCGCTGGCCGAAAAACTCAATGGTATGACAGAGCCCTTGTTGGTGGCTGGCGACTTGAATGATGTACCCTGGTCAAAACCACTGCGGGCATTTAAACGCATTAGTGGCTTGCGTGATGTTCGCATTGGGCGTTGTTTTTTGAATACCTTCCATGCGTCCATTCCGATATTGCGCTGGCCTTTAGACCATGTTTTTGTCAGTCGTCACTTTCAACTGATTGACTTACAACGCCATAAACTTAACGGCTCAGATCATTTTTCGGTCACCGCTCACTTATCATTAATCACCGATGAGGCGCTGGAAGATGACAGAAATGCGGAAGAAAAAGACCAATCCTATGCGGAAGAAGTGATGGCAGCGCAAAATATTTCAGAGCAAGATGTGCCGAAGTAATGATTGCTCGATGAGTTCAAATTTTAAAAAAGTTACCGATAGGTGGATCAAAATTGTTAAGGTCGACAGTCCTGATTTTAAAAACATCAGTATCCATTTAACCGTTCGAGATAACAATAATCAACCGGATAAAGTAAGCGTTAAATTTTTTCATGAATTTTTATCTAAATTGGATGAATATCTTGCCTTGATAATAAAAACAACCCATCAATTACATTCCCAAAATTTTGATACTGAAGATAAAGGCTTACTCTGCAAAAAAATATGCGTATTTGTTCCCGGGCAAGTCAACTCGACTATTTATGAGTTGTTATTGATAGCCGATTTTATGTTTAAAGCAGGTAAAAAATCTTATGCATTTTGTATAGAAAACGGTTGTGTTGTCAATACTATAGAGCTTGAATGATGGCAATATAGGACGCTGTTTTAGAATAAGTACTGGAAAAAATCAATGCAGTGTCCAAGAGATAATACATCCTTAGAATTTGTTTCAAATTCACGTGGAACTCATTTCACATGCCCAAAGTGTGCAGGTATTTTTTATACGATAAAATATGTTGACGCTTTTAAATATAATTATCAATCCGATATACTGGATCACTTGTTTGATTTACCAGATAATCCCAACAAGCCTCGATTAAACTGTCCGCAATGCCATTCACAAATGTGTGTTAAAAAGCTCATCACTTTTGATGTGGACGTTTGTTCAGATTGCCGGGGCATTTGGTTTGACAAGCATGAGCTTGAAAAAATTATTGATGCCTGTGGGCAGTGTCCAAGCTCAGGTGAGTCTGATCTGCAAACCTTTTTAGCGTCCTGGCTTGGTTAAATATGAGGTAGGTTGGGCAGAGCGAAGCTCAACATGAGTGTATCAGGCATTTGAAGTTGGGCTTCGCTTAGCGCCAACCTACGTTTTTTATTTGATTATTTGTCTGTCTTTTTGTCTTGAAGCCAGTCCTTCATCAGGGTTTTAATATGCGTTTGGTATTTGAGTCCTTGCTGATCGCATTGGAAGGGAAGGTGTTTAATAGGGGTACAGGGACTTTGAGGCTGATGAGTTTGCTGGGTTGTGGGTTCTGGCCATGGAGTTGACGAAAATCATCTAAGAATTTGACGATTTCATCGGGCGTCATTTTTTGGCCTCTGGCCAGAGATTCAGGACTGTGGATTTGTAGAGCTTTCATAATTTTTTCAGTGCTTTGATGTCTTCTAAATCCTGAGGCCGGGCTGATTGCTGCTTCATTTTTATCAGGTCCGTTTTATTTAAGATTTTAACTGAGCCGGTTCGCAGGGTTTTGCTCAGCGTTGTTTTATTCCCACTCAATCACAAAATCAACGTCTACGGTACCACGGACAGCACCATGGAGAGCCACCGCATAACCACCGACCAGTGCATAGCGAACTTGGTTGTTTTCTAAGGATTGGCATAATTCAATTAAAAACATGGGTGAAATATATACCGTATATACTTTGTTTACAATGGTATTTTATGGGCTCTTTGAGTGCTTACATCTGGTATAGTGTTTTGAATTTGTTCAAGAGCTCTTGCGGGCTTTCTTTATGCGCCGGGTCGGTGATTATACAGTCGATGGGACAGACGTTGATGCATTGGGGGTCATCGTAATGGCCGACGCATTCGGTGCATTTATCCGGGTCGATTTCATAAATACTTTCGCCGTAATAAATGGCTTCGTTGGGACATGCGGGTTCGCACATATCACAGTTGATACAATCTTGTTCAATCAGTAAGGCCATGGGTCTCTGGCGTTTCAGTTGTTGTGTCGGGATTACTTGTTACAGCGGGTAAAAAACGCATTAATAAACCCATATTCACATCAATGCTTTGATCAATGGAAATGGTCACCAGATGACCGGAGCCTTTGGCATCTGTGATGGCTTCACCATCTTGATTGTGCATGGTTTCTAAGGTGAATGTCAGGTTGCCGGCGGGAGTCATTAATTCAAGTCGATCACCTGTCAGGAATTTGTTTTTAACGGCAATTTGTACCTGATCACCTTGTCGGCCAGTGACTTCACCCACAAATTGCTGTGAATCACTGCTGGAGTGGCCGCGTTCATAATTTTGCGTGTCTTGCGGTCGGTGACGTTGTAAAAAGCCTTCGGTGTAACCACGGTTGGCGAGGTGTGAAAGGGCTTCATTAAGGTTGGGATTAAAAGGCCGCCCCGCCACTGCATCATCAATGGCTTGGCGATAAACCTGGGCGGTGCGGGCACAATAATAATGAGATTTGGTGCGGCCTTCAATTTTCAAGGAATGAATGCCCATCTTAACCAAACGTTCCACATGCGCCACCGCCCGTAAATCTTTTGAATTCATGATGTAGGTGCCGTGTTCATCTTCAAAGGTGGGCAGGTAATCATCCGGACGGCCTTTTTCCTGAAGTAGCACAATGTCGTTTTTGGGTTTGGGTGTTTGTGCCACCACATCACCGGTGGCGGTTTCAGTGGCCGGGTGCACGTTATACTGCCAGCGACAGGCATTGGTGCAGGTGCCCTGATTCGGGTCACGTTTATTGATGTAGCCGGATAATAAACAACGGCCGGAGTAGGCCATGCACAGTGCGCCATGGACAAACACTTCCAGTTCCATATCAGGTACCTTAAAACGGATTTCTTCAATTTCATCAAGTGATAATTCTCGTGACAGAATCACCCGTTCAATGCCTTGTTGTTGCCAGAATTTAACCGTGGCCCAATTAACTGCATTGGCTTGTACCGATAAATGTATCGCCATATCGGGAAAATGTTCACGCACCAGCATGATTAAACCGGGGTCCGACATAATCAGGGCATCAGGTTGCATGGCAACCACCGGTTCAATGTCTCGCAGATAGGTTTTGAGTTTGCTGTTATGCGGTGCGATGTTGCTGACCACATAAAACTGCTTATTCGCTGCATGGGCTTCATTGATGCCGATGCGCAGATTATCCAAATTAAATTCATTGTTGCGCACCCGCAAACTGTAACGGGGTTGTCCGGCGTAAACGGCATCAGCACCATAGGCAAAGGCATAGCGCATATTCTTCAGGCTGCCGGCCGGTGACAATAATTCAGGCTGTGGCATGACAAAAACCCAATAAAATCGCACATTTTACAGTTTTAAAGACATTCAGTGCTTGACACATATCAAGCCCTTTGTATTAAAAAGGTGTGTTCTTGGGACTTCATTCACTTTTGTTCCCGACAAAAGTGAAAGCGGCCACAGCGAACACTTCGTATAACTTCGCGCTCTTCGCCTCTGATTCGCTACGCTCACCAACCGGCTCGGCGGGTCGTGCTGCTCAGCAGCACTCCGAAGATGATGAAATGGTGTTTCAGTTCAAGCCTCAAACATAAGTGAGATTTGTTATAATTATTAGGCTTATGAAAACACAAACCATTAAAAATACATTAAGTACCTGGTTAGCATCGGCAGATGTGCAAATCGGTGGTGACCGGCCCTGGGATATTCAGGTGCATGATAATCGATTTTATGCCCGGGTATTGGCGCAAGGTTCGTTGGGTCTGGGTGAATCCTATATGGCCGGCTGGTGGGATTGTGACTGCCTGGATCAATTTTTTTACCGTGTACTGCGTGCTAAGTTACATGAAAAGGTGAGCGGTTTAGCTGATATCTGGGCGGTGATTCAATCGAAATTGATAAATCTGCAAAAACCCTCTCGAGCTTTTGCCATTGGACGCAAGCATTATGATATCGGCAACACGCTGTTTAAGTACATGCTGGATAAGCGAATGATTTACAGTTGCGGTTATTGGCGTCGTGCCGATAACCTGAATCAGGCACAGGAACATAAACTGGATTTGGTGTGTCGCAAACTGGGCCTGGAACCGGGTATGCGGGTGCTCGACATCGGTTGCGGTTGGGGTGGTGCTGCGCGTTTTGCCGCCGAGCGATATGGGGTAGAGGTGGTCGGGTTGACGGTATCAAAAAAACAACAGCAGTTGGCCATTGAATTGTGTCGGGATTTACCGGTTGACATTCGGCTTCAGGATTACCGGGATCTGGATGAAACTTTTGACCGGATTTTTTCCATCGGCATGTTTGAACATGTGGGTTATAAAAACTATGCTGACTATTTTCAGGTGGTGAAGAAAAATCTGCGTGATAAGGGTTTGTTTTTATTGCATTGTATTGGCGGTAATCATTCAGTGACACGAACCGATCCCTGGATTGCCAAGTATATTTTTCCCAATTCGATGATTCCTTCGGCGCAGCAGATTGCAGAAAGTTCTGAAGGGGTTTTGGTGCTGGAAGACTGGCATAATTTTGGTGTTGATTATGACACCACCTTAATGGCCTGGTATGAAAATTTCAATATTAGCTGGGATGAAATCAAACAGGATTATGATGACCTGTTCTACCGTCAATGGTGCTATTACTTGTTATCCTGTGCCGGTTCCTTTCGGGCCCGAAGTAATCAACTGTGGCAGTGTGTATTTTCAAAAGATGGTTTACCGGGCGGTTATCAATCCATTCGGTAACAACAGATATCACAGCCAGCCTTGTTGCCATTTGTCAGGGTTTTTAAGGTCATACCAGTCGATAATAAAAAAACGCTTGCTGTGAATGGACTGGATTTGACAGTGATTAACCCGCCCACTATTTTCAATTTCTATTTTAGTTATCAGGCAGTGCTTTTCTTTGTTTACAGGCTTGACGGCCGTCCATTTACTGTTCAGTAATTTATTCGGTGAAATGTTCATTGAGCGATATGAATCGGGTGCTAAAAATCGATATTTTAGCACCCGGTTTGTTATTCCTTGTGTTGATAAATGCGTTGGCCATTAACCCAGGTTTCTAATACCTGTGTTTTCCAAATATCTTTGGGGTCGATGGTAAAAATATTTTGGTCGATAATAATAAAGTCGGCGTATTTCCCGGGTTCTAAGGAGCCGTTGTTGTGTTCATCATGGGCGGCGTAGGCAGCACCGATAGTAAAGGCTTTAAAAGCATCTTCAATGCTTAAGGCTTCTTCACTGTACCAGCCGCCTTGCGGTTGATTGTTACGGTCCTGACGGGTGACGGCCGCATGTAATCCATAAAAGGGATTGATCAGTTCTACCGGAAAATCAGAGCCAAAGGCTAAGTGAACATTGTTATCAAGCGCTGTTTGCCAGGCATAGGCACCGGCCATACGATCAGGGCCAATGCGGTCTTCAGCCATATTTTTATCACTGGTGGCGTGGGTGGGTTGCATTGAGGCAATGATGTCATTATTTGCCATTCGCGCAATATCACTCGGACGCATAATTTGCGCATGTTCAATGCGATGCCGTAATTGCCCAGAAAAGGCCATCGGCTGAGCCAATAAATTCAGTACTTCGGTGTTGCCGCGGTCGCCAATGGCGTGTATCGCGGCCTGAAAACCGGCGGCCACGGTGGGTTTAAGTTTGGTTTTTAACGTGTTTAAATCCTGGACATAGGCGCCATGGGTTTCCGGTATATCACTGTAGGGTTCGTGCAACAGGGCACCGTAACTGCCTAACGCACCGTCCACCATCATTTTGACTGCACGTAATTGATAGCGGTTGGCGATATTAACCAGGCCTTTTTTCAAGGTGGCCTCAAAAGCCGGATCCTGAGAGGCCAGCATGGCATAAATACGAATCGGCATTTGGCCGGTTTCAGCTAATTTTTTATACATGGTATGATTGTCCGCACTGATACCGGCATCATGAACATAGGTTAAGCCAACTGCGGCTAATTCCTGAAAAGCTTTATGGAGTGCTTCTCGCTGACTGTCTGGACCGGTGGCAGGAATGTGTCTGGTGATTAATTCCATGGCATTGTCAATTAATACGCCGGTGGGTTCACCGTTAGCATCCTTGAGGATTAAATCATTGTTTTGAGCCACTTCCCGGTTTATGCCGGCGGCTTTTAAAGCCGCGGAGTTACCCCAGCCGGCATGACCGTCGATGCGCGTTAACGATATTTGTGGTTGATTGATGGACAGTTCATCGAGGTCCTGTTTGCTGGGATATTCTTTTTCCGGCCACAGTGCCTGATT
>CAZLAW010000020.1:0-25101 GCA_964557625.1 uncultured Marinicella sp. | reverse complement strand
TTCCCAAAACCTTATTGCGATGCGGATAACGCCCAAATTCATCAATAATCGCTTTGTGCTGTTCGGCATAATCTAAACTACTGGCATCACCCAACGCTTTAAACAGTTCCACTGATTGCGCCTGGATAACTTTGGATTCGCTGTGCATAAACGGCATTATCAGGAATTTGGCATGGTCTTGAGACAGTTCGAGGTAATCACAATGCCGCAGGGCTTCCTGGGACAGAACCAAAGCCATACCATCCTGGGCAAATGCCTGCGCCTGATCTCTGAACAGGTTTCTGGAAAACTGATCGAGGACAATAATTTCCGCCAATCGACCTGCGACCGTTTCACGCCAGTCACTGAGCTCACCGGCCGCCGCTTGTTGCCAGGTTTCAATAAACCGGCTGCGGATTTCATCATCAAACGTTGTGTCTTTTTTAAACCATTGTGCCGGTTTAAGACCGAACCAAAAATCTAAAACCTGTTGTGCGTCCGGGTGATTATTTGTGGTCATAATCTATCCTTTGGTAAGTGAAACAAACATTATAGTTTATATGGCTTCAAATATTAGGTATCATGTTTGGTTTTTAAGCTTTGCCTGATTATGAGATTACTTGCCATTTTCTTGGTTGTTTTATTGACAGCCTGTCACTCATTACCCAGTGAAAAAACCACCGGCGATGCGGATAAAAATAGCATATTGACTAAACCCGATCCGCACTCCATGGCGAACTTTGAAGATGTGGCTATCAGTCACATCAACTTAGAACTCAAAGCCGACTTTGATGACCAAGAACTGAAAGGCCATGTCATCATTCACTATAAAAAATTAAACCCGGATGTGAAATACATGGTGCTGGATACCCGTGATTTAAAAATTCGCCGGATTGCTGTGGCCGACACTAATCAGTCATTATCCTGGAAAATGGGGGAACGCCAGTCGCCTTTAGGCAGTCCATTGCGTATTAAACTCCCGGATAATGGTGAGGCCATTAAGATAGACTACCAAACCAAACCTCAAGCCACCGGCCTGCAGTGGTTAAATCCGGCACAAACCGCCACCGGTAAACACCCGTTTTTATTCTCACAATCACAAGCCATCCATGCCCGCAGCTGGATTCCTCTGCAGGATACCCCGGCGGTGCGTTTTACCTACCAGGCTCAGATTGAAGTACCCAAGGGTTTACGCGCGGTGATGAGCGCCAACAACAGCCCAAAACTCAATCCCGAAGGTGTTTATAATTTTGATATGCCACAGCCGATTCCTTCTTACTTGATGGCGATTGCGGTGGGCGATCTGGCCTATAAAAAAATCAGCGAGCATGTGGCGATTTTCGCTGAACAGCCTTTTTTAGAACCGGCGGCTTATGAGTTTGCCAAAACCGAAGACATGATTGAGGCCACCGAAGAACTCTACGGTGATTACCAATGGGGTGATTATGATTTACTGGTGCTGCCACCGAGTTTTCCATTTGGCGGCATGGAAAACCCGCGCCTGTCCTTTATTACGCCAACGGTGATTGCCGGTGACCGGTCGCTGGACTCGTTGATTGCCCACGAGCTGGCACATTCCTGGTCGGGCAACCTGGTCACTAATGCCCGCTGGTGTGACTTATGGCTGAATGAGGGCTTTACCTCCTATATCGAAGCGCGCATTATCGAAAAAGTCCATGGTCAGGAACGCATGATTATGGAGGCCGCACTGAACTTACAGGGCTTACAAAAAGAAATGGCCGATTTGCCCGAAGCCGAACAGCGCTTATCAACCTGCGAAGTTGAATTGGACAGTGAAGATGTGTTCAGCGGTGTGGCGTACGATAAAGGCCGTTTCTTTTTAGAATGGATGGAAAAACAAGTGGGCCGGGCTGAATTTGATGCCTTTTTGAATCAATATTTTTCTGATTTTGCTTTTCAGAGCATCACCAGTAGTCAGTTCTTGACGTATTTACAGGACAATTTAATCTCAAAACATCCACAAAAATTGCCTCTGGAAACGGTCAAAGAATGGATTTACGGGCCGGGCTTACCGGATGTCCTGTTTGTGCCGGTTACGGATCGGTTTGAAGTGATTAACGACCATATATCAGCCTGGCAAACTGGCCGGCTTCGACTGGATGAAATAAAAACCGAAGACTGGACCACCCAGGAATGGCTGCACTTTTTACGTGCCTTACCCGAGCCTTTAGATCAAAAAACCATGCAAGCACTCGATCAGACCTTTGATTTTACCCAAAGTCAAAACAGCGAGATTGCCCATGACTGGTTATTGCTGAGTATTCAAAACCGCTATCAAGCGGCTTATGATCGTTTGATTCAATACTTAAGCAACATCGGCCGCATGAAATTAATTGTACCCTTATATAAAGCGATGATGGAAACCGATGATTTACAAGAATTGGCCAAACGTATCTATCATAAAGCCCGTCCCGGTTATCACCCGCTGGCGCAGCAGGCGGTGGATCCGGTGGTCAATTATAAAGAGAGCGATCACTAAGGGATTCGTTAAGTTGCCGCAGTCAGATTTCTTTTATTGGGAACGGCATTTTTATAACGAGACACCAACAGCAGTGACACCACGGCGGTACCGGCAAAACCCAGCGCGATGGGCCATAAGGTGCCGTCTAACTGCTGTGAAATCGCGATGCCGATGACGGCGGCTAAAAAGGTTGAGATGCTACCAATCACCGAAGCCCCCATACCGGCCACTTCACCCAAGGGAAACATGGCAATTGCCATGACATTTCCGAACACCAGCCCCACGCACATATTAATCAGTGCCACCGCCGTAACAAACAGCCATAATGGAGGCAAACCGCCATACATCAACATCAGACCAATGTGCAGCATATTGATAACGACCAATGCCATCAAAGCATACAGCGTGACCCGCATGGCGCCAAAGCGCATCACAACCCGTGAATTAATAAACGCCGCCAAACCGAAAAATAAAGCCAGCAATCCAAAAATATACGGGAATTTTTCCGGCACACCGTAAAGTGTGGCAAATATTTGTTCGGCGCTGTTCAAATAAGCCATAAAGCCACTGAATATAACACCGCTGACAATGGCAAATACAATCGCCAAAGGCTCAGTGACCACCTGCAAAAAAGAGGACTTTAAGCGTGCCAGTCGAAGCGGTTTTTTATGGTGTGGCGCCAGCGATTCAGGTAATCGCAACCAGGTCCATAAAAGCACAGCCAACCCAAAACCTAAAAACACATAGAGGATTAAATGCCAGTGCCCCAACCACAGCAATAAACTGCCCACTGTGGGTGCAAACACCGGCACCAGTATAAAAATCAACATCACCAAAGAGGTGACCTTGGCCATTTCATCGCCTTTGAAAAAATCCCGGGTGATGGCATTAATCATGATTCTTGCCGCCGCCGCACCCACGCCTTGTAAGCCCCGAGCCAATAAAAACACCCAATAATCATCCGCCACCAACAGCCAGAAAGATGCACCGATATAGACCAATAAGCCGAAAATAACCACCGGCTTACGGCCCACCGAATCCGAAATCGGGCCATAAATAATCTGCACCGAAGCAAAACCGAGCATATAGGCACTGACAATCCATTGTTGCATATTGGCTTCGTGTAAACCAAAGGAAGCCAAGATATCGGGCATTGCCGGTAACTGCAAATCAATGGTTAAAGCCCCTAAGGAACTGAGCATGGCCAATAGGACAATCAGCTCAAAGTAGAAAATTTGTTGTTGGTTTTTTTTGAGTTTCATTATTGTAGTTAATCACCAAAACAGAACAGCCGTCACCACAGGTAACGGCTGTCTTTAGTTTACATCATTGATGTGTTTAATCGCCGGACAAAATCACATCATCATAAAATGGAATGTTGTGCTGGGCACACATGCTTTTGACTTGTTCAATCTCAATACCCGGTAGTTTAACATGACTACCATTGGTTAAAATCAATACCGGAAAGGTCTTGCCGTCTTCTTGCCAAACTTCGGCTTTGGAAATCTCATGCCAGCTGTAATTAACCAAAGTCCGCTGGGCTTGTGAGTAGACAGTAAACCCAAAAGGCGTGGCAAAAATGCGTGGTTTTTTATTGGGAAAAAACCGCATGCGAATGTAATTAACCAACAGCACCACCGGTACCAACACCACAATCAATAAAATGATGGGAATCAACAACAGCAGCATCAACAGAAATATCAGCCAGCCCAAGGGATTGGGGCCGGCAGGCATAAAGCTTAAGACGCGATTTTTTATTTCAATTTTTCTCACAGGATATCCTTAACTTCTTTTTAAAACGGCTTTGGTTTCCAGGTACTCATAAAAACCGGCTTCACCACGCTCACGGCCATTGCCTGAATGTTTGTAACCACCAAACGGTTCTGTGCCTTGCATCATGGCACCATTGACATGAATGACACCGGCTCTGAGGCTATTGGCAATGTGATTAACCCGGTCCTCATCGGCACCGGAAACGTAACCTGATAAGCCATAGTCATTGTCATTCGCCAATTCAATGGCTTCCTCATCATTTTCATAAGTCAGCACGGTCAGCACCGGGCCGAATATTTCTTCTCGGGCAATTGTCATATCGTTTTCGACATCAGAAAAGGCGGTTGGTTTAACATAATAACCTTTGTTCAAACCAGCGGGTTTACCCGGGCCGCCGGTAATTAATCGCGCCCCTTCGTCAAGCCCTTTTTGCAGATAATCCTGAATCCGTTGCCATTGACTTTCAGACACCACCGGACCTGTAAAAGTGGTTGCACTGGTCGGATCCCCTACATGAATTTTTTCCAGCGTTTTTTTAATCACATCTTCCGCTTCCTGCTGTCGGGATATCGGCACAAACATACGTGACGGCGCATTACAATTTTGCCCCGAATTTAAACACAACGCTTTGGCACCGGCGGCCACCGCTTTGGCAAACTGCTCTGCGGATAAATCATCCAGGATAATGTTGGCTGATTTACCACCTAACTCCTGAGTGACACGCTTTATGCTGTCCGCGGCGTCTTTAGCCACTTCAATACCGGCGCGCGTCGATCCGGTAAAGGACACCATGGCAATGTCCGGATGCTTTGAAATGGCCGAACCTACGGTGGGCCCGTCACCGTGAATCATGTTCACCACACCCGCCGGCACACCGGCCTCATCCAATACTTCCATCAAGATTTTGGCTGAAAATGGCGCCACTTCCGAGGGCTTCCACACCACCGTGTTACCGGTGGCCAGTGCCGGCGCCAGTTTGCAGGCAATCTGGTTCATCGGCCAGTTCCACGGTGTGATTAAACCGCAAACACCGATGGGCTCATAACGTTCAGTATGATTGGCATAGGTTTTGTCAAACTCAAAATCTTTTAAAACATTCAACGCTGTTTTTAAGTGACCATAGCCACTCTTAGCCTGATAATCACCGGCCAGCCACCCGGGCGCGCCCATTTCTTCGGTGATGGCGGCAGCCATATCATCTTGGCGTTTTTTATAGACTTCACAAATACGCGACAGTAAATCGATGCGTGTTTGACGATCTGTTTGGGAAAAAGATTGAAACGCCGCTTGCGCAGCCATAACCGCCGCATCCACATCAGACGGCTGACCGGCTGCGATGTGACCTGCCACTTCCTCAGTGGCCGGATTAATTACGTCGATGACATCACGATTTTCGGCTGTTTGCCAATTTCCATTAATATAAAACTGTCTGTAATCCCGCATACTAAATAACCCTTTGGAATGAAAGCTGAGTTTTTTATATGGTTACAAACCACCTTTGATTCAAGCACCGGGGTTAACTGAACCCTAACGATAACTGCTTTACAATTCACAGCATGTCTTTTACAAAACACAACCCGGGTAATGATCCCGATGCTTTGCACAAGGAAGCTGACGGCTTACGCGCGCTTTCCAGGGTGATTAAACAGCACAATTTGGCCATTCATATACCGGATATAAAAGCCGTTAATTCACAGCAATTAATTCTGCAGCGAATCCCCAACCAGTCAGCCAGTAAACAACAATGGCAACAACTGGGGGATCAGTTAGCACGCTTTCATCAGATCCCACAAAAACACTTTGGCTACCCGCTTGACAATTACATTGGCTTAAACCCGCAAAAAAACGGCCTGTCAGATAACTGGGGAGATTTTTTCTACCACCATCGATTGATGTTTCAGTGTCAGCGCATTCAAGATATTTCTGTGCACGAAGAAGCACACCGACAACTCAAAAAAATACAACAACCTTTCATCAACTGGCTCAACCAACAAACCGTTCAACCGGTCTTATTACATGGCGATTTATGGTCCGGCAATGTCTTGTTCAGCGATGACAAAGTGTGGCTGATTGATCCTGCGGTCTACTGGGGCGATAGCGAGGCCGATATCGCCATGACCGAGTTATTCGGCGGCTTTCCTAAGGTCTTTTATCAGGCCTATCAGCGACAGCAACCCTTATCAGCGGAATACGACTTAAAGAAAATCTGTTATAATCTCTACCATTACTTAAATCATTACAATTTATTTGGTCCGGGTTATTTGGCCGCCTGCCGCAGTCATTTAAACCGACTGACCATTGCCTTGACGTAATCTTTTTATGCAAAAAACCACACCTTTTCTGATGTTTAAAGGCCGAGCCAAAGAGGCCATTAAACGCTACCAAAAATGCTTTGCCGACTGTCAAATTAAACACATTGATTATTTCGGCAACAAGCCCAAAGCCATGGCCGGCTGTGTGAAATATGCCGAAATTTGCATTAATGGTCAGGACTTAATTCTGATTGATTCGCCGGTGGAACACGCTTTTGGCTTTACCCCGGCGATGTCTTTTATGGTGGATTTTGAGCGTCTCGACAAACTCAAAAAAGCCTATCATCAGCTCAGTGCCGATGGTGAAGTGATGATGCCACTCAATACCTATGATTTTGCTGAGCAATATGCCTGGTTTAATGACAGCTACGGTGTTTCCTGGCAGTTTCGATATAACCCGAAATAACCCCTATCATTATGCCCAAAAAATCTAATCACGACACCCTGATGCGACAATGGCAGTTATTAAAAGCGCTGCCATCAGGCGGTGCCGGAATCAGCGCCCGCCAGATTACCGCGTATTTACAGGATTTAGGCTATCAAACCGATATCCGCACCACCCAACGGGACCTGGTCAAACTTAAAAATGTCATGGCCATAGAATGTAACGACAAAGGCAAACCCTATGGCTGGCGCTGGCAAAAAGGCATGGGTGGTGATATTCCGGCATTAGACACCTCAGACGCACTGACCTTGCATTTATTGGGTAATCGTTTAACGAATCTGGTCCCAAACAGTATGATTGAGATCTTGTCGGGCCGGATTAACAAAGCCAGAAAACACCTCAAAGAGCAACCCGGCGACTGGCACAATAAAGTCGGTATCAGCGAAGAAACACTGGGTTATATCAGCCCGAAAATTAAGGATGAGATTATTGAGTCATTAAAACAAGCCCTGATTAACAACCAACAAATCCAGGTCAAATACCATTCACTGCAGGAGCCTCGCGCTAAAGATTTGCGCTTACACCCTTTGGCGCTGGTGCTAAGAGGGGTGCGCACCTATCTGATTGCCAGAACCCACGATGCTGAAGATGACACGGTGATGCCCTATGCAGTGCACCGATTTAAATCAGTCAAAGTACTTGAACATAAAAAAACCCGGCGAAAAAAGTTTAATTTAAAAACCTGCCTGGACAGTGACCTGATGCAATTCGGGGTGGCTGAACCGATTAAACTGAAATTAAAGCTTGATGCGGTGATGTATAAAATCCTCAAAGAAACGCCGCTTTCGGGAAAACAACAACTTACCCAAACCGAGTCCGGCGGACTGTTAACCCTGCCGATACGCGACAGCTGGTCATTGAAATGGTGGATTCTGTCAAAATCGGAACATGTAGAGGTGCTGGAACCGGCCGCTTACCGGGAAAAAATTGGCGCACTTTTAATGGCCGCCGCCAAAAAATACAAATAAAAAATTGACAGACTTTTAAAATCCCATTACCATGCAAAGCATGAATAAATTTAACTCTCACAACCACCATCATCACGTTGTCATCAACGGGGTTGGTTAGTGTCGTAAAGAAAAACCAGATTAAAAAGCCCTGTTCACTGTAACGGGGCTTTTTTTTGCTTAAAATAAATTAAACAAATGAACAACACAGTCAGCACAATCCACCATCACCATCATCGTACACTGCGACGACGGTTTTGAGCGTGCTATTAACTAATTTTCAAAACCCCGTCGCCATTGGCCTCGGGGTTTTTTATTTCCTAATCAATGGCGACATAACAACAATAACCACGGAGAAGCTATGACAATATTAAAAATCGCCATCCCAAAAGGCAAACTACAACCGGCCATTAGCGAGCTATTGGTTGACATCGGCATAAAACTCTACGGTGATGCCCGCAATTATCGCCCCGGCTGTTCTGATGAGCGCCTGGAAGTGAAATTACTGAAGGGTCAGAACATTCCATCCTTGATTGAAATTGGCCAGCATGACATTGGTTTTGCCGGTTTGGACTGGGTGGCTGAACAAGACGCCGATGTTGAAGTGATTAATAATTTAGGTTTTAATCCGGTGCAAATTGTGGCCTGTATTCCGGAAGACTGGGATGTCGAAGAACTCAGGCAACGTCCCATTATTGTGGCCACCGAATACATGACCCTTGCCAAGCAATATCTCGATAAACAGGGTTTTGATTACCAACTGATTCGCTCATACGGCGCCACCGAAGTGTTTCCGCCCGAAGATGCCGATATGGTGATTGATAACACCAGCACCGGTACCACCATTAAAGCCAATCGCCTGAAAATCATCGACACGGTTTACCGCAGCTCAACCCAATTTATTGCCAATAAAGACACCCTTAAAAACCCGCAAAAGCGTGCCATTATCGATGATATTTTGTTATTAATGAATGGTGTGCTCAATGCCCGTGAGCGGGTCCTGTTGGAAATGAACTGCCCCAAATCAGTGGTCTCAGATATCGTGGAGCTGTTACCGGCGATGCGCTCACCGACTGTCAGTGAATTGTATAACAGTGATGCCTATTCGATTCGTGCCGCCATCCCCACCCAATCTGCACCGAGCTTAATTCCTCAACTGATTGCAGCCGGTGCCGTGGATATTTTAGAACTACCGATTCGAAAGGCCGTCTGATGGACATTGATAACGCCAACTATCCTTTTAAGCTGGATTTTAATGAGCGCAGTGACAACGCCCCGGCGTGGCTATCTGACGCTGAAATCAACACCGACGCTTTGTGGCGCTACCCGAATCGAGCTGAGCTGGAACAAACGCTCAGTAAAGACATGGACATGCCACACGATGCCATATTACTGACCAATGGCGGTGATGAGGGCATTGATTTATTGTTCAAATCCAGCATGATTAACAACACCCAACTACTCATTCCGAAACCCTGTTTTAGCCAATATAGTCACAACGCTGAAATTTGGAACAATGATTGTTGTTTTATTCCAGGTGAACCAAGTCAAGACCTGGCCATTAATCAGAACCAAATCATCAATAAACTTCGCAAGGATCAGTGGCTGGTTATCACCCGGCCGAATAATCCAACCGGTGAATTTATTCCCAAAAAACAACTGCTGACGATAATTCAAACGGCTCAGGTCAAACAGGCGAGGGTCTTTATCGATGAGGCCTATATTGAATTTGCTTGGCCTGACAAAAGTGAAGAACTGTTCAGTGCCAGCGATTATGCCGCCATGGACAATGTGGTGGTATTACGCACTTTTTCAAAAGCCTTTGGCCTGGCCGGTGTGCGGGTCGGCTATTTACTGGGCGCGCCGGAACTGATCAAGGAATTTCGCCGACTGGCACCGCCTTTTAATGTTTCGCGGGTGGGATTACAACTGGCGACACAAGCTTGGCAAAACCGTGATCAGATGTTTGAATACACCCGTCGAATTGCCACCAATCGCCAACGCTTAAGTCGCCAATTAAAAGACTACGGACTCGATGTCTTTCCAAGCCAGGGTAACTTTGTGCTGTTCAATACCTCACAACCGATGAAAACCTTGCTGTTTAATGTGCTTAAACGCAAGGGGATCTTAATTAAAACTCAACTCCATGGTTTAAAAAACGCGGTGCGTATCACCGTCCCCTTTGCGCATGAACCCTTATTTTCGGCACTTAGGCAAATATTTAAACCACAACGACTGGCCTTTGATATGGACGGGGTTTTGATTGACACCAGTAACAGTTATGACCAGTGCATTATCAAGACCGTTGCTGATTTAAGCGGCCAAACTGTCAGCCAGCAGAATATCCAAAATCTCAGAGAATCCGGTGGATACAATAACGACTGGGATTTGTCGCTGGCACTTTTGCAAGAACGCGGTTACAGCGGTGATAAACAAGCCGTTATAGACGTTTTTCAGAGCCACTATCTGGGTACAGAGCAACAATCCGGTTTAATACAACAGGAAATACCTTTTATCTCATCTGAATTTATTCAGCGATTAAAACAATCGCCCTTTAAAACCGCCGTGGTCACCGGCCGACCACGCAATGAAGCCTGCATGGGATTAGAACAAATCAACTGGCAGCCGGATGATGTCATCAGTGCCGATGATGTTCAGCAACAAAAACCCAATCCCGAAGGTTTGCTTTCACTGAAAAACCAAAACGACGCCAACAGCGGTGGATTTTGGTTTATCGGTGACACCGTCGATGATATGCAGGCAGGGCGTGCTGCCGGATTTGTGTGTATCGGCATCAGTGCCGATAA
Source organism: uncultured Marinicella sp. (assembly GCA_964557625.1). Lineage (GTDB taxonomy): Bacteria > Pseudomonadota > Gammaproteobacteria > Xanthomonadales > Marinicellaceae > Marinicella. The sequence continues at coordinate 14,356 of CAZLAW010000020.1, read as the reverse complement.
AAACCTGTTAACCCAAGCCGGTGCTGATGTGGTGCTGGACAATGTTAATCAACTGGAGTCTCTTTTATGATAAAGATAAACCGTGAAACCAAAGAAACCCGTATTAAGCTGAATTTGGATATTAACGGCTCGACTGATCAAAGTGCCATAAATTCCGGTCAGCCTTTTTTTGATCATATGCTGGATCAGCTCGCCACCCATGCCGGCTGGTGTTTGCAGTTAGACATGGACAGTGACTGGCAGGTGGATGACCACCACGGTATTGAAGATGTGGCCATTTGTCTGGGCCAGGCCCTTAAACAGGCCTGGCAGGCGGCACCGGGCAATCAGCGCTACGGTCAACGACTGTTACCCATGGATGAAACCCTGACCACCTGCGCGGTGGATTTATGTGGCCGGCCTTACGCGGTGATTAATTTACCGTTCTCTCAACCGATGCTGGGTGGTATCAATACTGAAATGTGGTCACATTTTTATTACACCCTGGCGATCAATGCCGGCTTCTGTCTGCACATCAATAACCAATATTTCGGGAATAACCATCACCTGGTGGAAAGCAGTTTTAAAGCCCTGGCTTACGCTTTAAAAGAAGCGCTGACTCCCACCGATAAACAACGCAGTACCAAAGGTGTGCTATGAAACCGGTGATAATCATTGACTTAAAGTCGGGTAATTTACTGAGTTTAGAAAATGCGCTGGACCGCGAAAACCAACCGCTGAGTCGTCTGCAAAAACCGGATGCTTACGATTTTAACGGCGACGAAATCCTCATACTGCCCGGACAAGGCCGTTTTGCCTTCATCGCCAACCAATTAGATGCTCTCGGTTGGCGGCCTTTTTTAACTGACTGGCTCAACAGCGGCGGACAACTGGTGGGGATATGTGTGGGGATGCAAATTTTATTTGAAGGCAGTGACGAAGACCCCGAAGCACAGGGCCTGGGTTTCTTCACTGGCCGTTGTAAACGGTTAAAGCACCCGAAAACACCGATGGTGGGCTGGGCCAGATTAGACAGTTACAAACTCAATATGAAAGACCGTTTTGCTTATTTTGTAAATTCTTATGCTGTCGAGGAATGTAAAAATGCCACCGCCAAAGTCACGTACGGTGACCCATTTTGCGCCGCTGTACAAAAAAACCGGGTCTATGGTTTTCAGTTTCACCCGGAAAAATCAGGCCGTTTCGGTCAGGAGTTATTACATGAAGTCTGCCAATAAACTGAATTCAGATCTGGTGCCAAGAATCATACCGTGTCTTGATGTGGCCGCCGGTCGTGTGGTCAAAGGCACTAATTTTAAACAACTCATCGACATGGGCGAACCGGTTGAACTGGCGCTGAAATATGAACAGCAAGGTGCCGATGAACTGGTTTTTTTAGACATCAAAGCCAGTGTCGATAATCAGCCATCGGCACTGGCCATGGTGCGGGATGTGGCGATGAATTTATCCATTCCCTTTGCTGTGGGCGGTGGCATTAAAACCATGGAAGACGTACATCGGTTTTTTCATGCCGGTGCCGATAAAGTGACCTTAAACACCATGGCCGTTGAACAGCCTGATCTCATCACTCAAATCAGTCGACAATATGGCAGCCAGAGTATCGTGGTGGCGATTGATGTCAACCGCGAAGACAACGAAGAACTGGCAGTTTATACCCATGGCGGCAGCCAGAGAACAGGCTTAAATTACCACCAATGGACCCGGGAAGTGGTGGATCGCGGTGCCGGCGAGATTCTGCTGACGGCCATGCACAAAGACGGCACCGGCAGCGGCTTTGATTGTGAACTTTTGGCTGATCTGGGTGCGGACTATCCGATACAGGTCATCGCCTCCGGTGGTGCCAAAGGCCCTGAAGATTTTTACGATGCCATTCAGTCCGGTGCCGATGCGGTGCTGGCGGCGGGTATTTTTCACCGCGATGAATACACCGTTGGCGAGATTAAAACTTATTTAATGAAAAACAACATTTCCATGAGGACAACAACATGATGATTCCTTCCATCGACCTGATGAACGGCCGGGCCGTGCAACTCCAACAAGGCCAGAAAAAAGTGATCGAACGAGATGATGTCTTTGACCTGCTCGATGAATTTTCACTGTATGGCGAGGTGGCTCTGATTGATCTCGATGCCGCCATGGGTCAGGGCGATAACCAGCAGTTAATCGAACAACTTTTACAGCGAAAACCCTGCCGGGTCGGCGGCGGCATCCGTGATCTGGCCACCGCCCGGCGTTACCTGGCCACAGGTGCCAGCAAAATTATCTTAGGCACTTCAGCCACTGCCGACTGGGTCAGAGAATTACCTAAAAATGCCCTGATTTTCGCCATCGATGCCAAAGGTGATTGCCTCACCACCCACGGCTGGCAACAAACCCAAAGTCAGACCATCAGCGACGCCATCACCGAACTGGCACCCCATTGCGGTGAGTTTTTATACACCCAGGTGGATAAAGAAGGCATGATGCAAGGCATCGACAAGCCGCGTATTTCTGCGGTGATTGAACAAAGTCCGGTGCCTGTCACTGTGGCCGGTGGAATCAGCAGCGTGGATGACCTGGCCTGGATTGCACAACAAGGCGGCAACGCCCAAATCGGCATGGCGATTTATTCCGGTGCGATTCAATTAGATGAGGCACTGCTGGCCATGGTGGACTTTAATAAAGCCGATTTAATTCCTACGGTGGTGCAGGATATTGACAGCCGGCAGGTGTTGATGATGCCTTATTCAAACCGCGAATCACTGCAACAGGCTCTTCAGCAAAAACGGGGCATTTACTATTCCCGTTCACGGCGGGAACTGTGGTGCAAAGGCGACACCAGCGGCGATACACAAATTTTGGTTCAGGTGGATGTGGATTGTGATGGTGACACCCTGCTGTTTTTAGTGAAACAAAATAACAAGGCCTGCCATCTGAATCGATACAGCTGTTTTGCCAGCCAGCGCTTGCCCTATTCTCTGGATTATCTGGACGATATTTTTAGTCAGCGCCTGCAGCAGCCACTGAATAAACCAAGTTTCACTCAACAGTTACTCAACAGCACCGCTTTACAAACTGAAAAGTTAGAAGAAGAATGCCAGGAACTGATTGAGGCCAGCTCTTACCATGAAACCCGCTGGGAAGCCGCGGATGTGATTTTCTTTGCCCTGGCGATGGCCAAAGCCCGGGGTGTCAGTCACAAAGACATTATTAACGAACTTCGGAGCCGCAATCATGACCGCTGAAATAAGTACTGTTCAGTATTACAGTCGTCCGCCCTTGCGACAACAGAGCGCCGTTGTTGACACTGTGCGAACTTTGATGCAACAGGTCGCAGAAAACGGTGATGCCGCCATTGAGCAATTCAGCCATGAAATTGACGGTTTCGCCCCCCGGGTCATACCGCTAAAAGCGTTTGCAGATTATGCACTGAGTGAGACTTTAAAAGCGGCCATCAAAAGCAGTCACCAACGCATTAAAAAATTCTGCCGGTTTCAGGCTGAGGGCCTTAAGACTAACACTTACCGGGACGACTGTGGTGAATTTACTTCCCTGTACCAGCCGATTGAACGAATTGGTGCGTATATTCCCGGCGGCCGTTTTCCTTTGATTTCCACCGCTTTAATGACCTTAACACCGGCGCAGGTGGCCGGCTGCCCGGTGCGCATTGCCTGTTCACCCAGTGACCATCCGGCCATTCTGGCCGCTGCTTCACTGGCAGGCGCCACTGAGTTTATTAACATTGGCGGCGCCCAGGCCATTGCGGCGCTGTCCTATGGCTGGTCTGGTATTAAACCGGTAAATATGATTGTCGGCCCCGGCAATGCTTATGTGAATGAGGCCAAAGCCCAGATCCAGCACCGCACCGCCATCGACACCCTGGCCGGGCCCAGTGAATTGCTCATCTATGCCAACAAAGTTAAACACATTGACTGGCTGGTGGCTGATGCCCTGGCCCAAGCGGAACATGACCCTGCGGCCGTGAGCGTGGTGGTGAGTGAATCCGGATCACTGCTGACAGAGATCAAAGACAAGCTGGAAAGTCAAAATAAATCCAACCGACTCTTTCAACAGGGCAATGTAGTGTTACTTCACAGTGACAGCCAAACCGCCAGCATTGAATTTATTAATGACTATGCGCCGGAACATTTACAAGTCTGTATCGACGGTATCCATCCCGACTTATTCACCAATTACGGTTCACTGTTTTTAGGTGAAAACTCGGCGGTGGCTTTTGGCGATTACTGCAGTGGCCCGAACCACACCCTACCCACTGCCGGAGCGGCAAAATATTCCGGCGGCCTGAGCGTACATCAGTTTGTTAAAGTACTGACAAGACAGTGTATCAGCGACCAGGGACGAGGCGTTTTAGCAGAGATTGCCGCCCAAATGGCCCGGTCTGAAGGGTTGGTTGAGCATCAGCGCAGTGCAGAATTACGACAATAAATTGAATGGTTGTCACAGAACTGTCATATTCAGCAGAGATAATGCCCACAATTAAAAGCAATCGTTTATTTTTTTATGGCCAATTTTATCACTGATATGCTGGGGCGCTCCCCGGTTGATCCTTTACAAGAGCATATTGCAATTGCCTGTAAAGCCGCCTATTTACTGCCGGATTTATTTAAAGCCGCCAATCTCAATGATTGGATTAAAGTGAATGAAATCACGGAAAAAATCCGGGATTACGAAAATCAGGCGGATGAGCTCAAAATGAGCATTCGCGCTAACATGCCCAAAAGCCTGTTTATGCCGGTGCCACGCCAGGACTTACTGGAACTGGTGCTGGTTCAGGACAAAGTGGCTAATATCAGTAAACAAATCGCCGGCATGGTGCGCTTGCGTAAACTGCAAATCCCTGAGGGCCTGGTGGATTGTTTCAACGAATTTTTATCCTTGTGTGTGTTTGCCGCCAAAAAAGCCAAAAAAAGCGTTAACGAACTGGACGAACTGTACACCACCGGCTTCCGTGGCGCTGAAGTTAAGGTGGTGGAAAACCTGATTGACAGTTTGGATGAAATCGAAACCGAAACCGATAACCAGCAAACCGACTTACAGGAACAGTTATTTTTAATGGAGGATGACTTACCACCCATTGAAGTGATGTTTTTGTACCGCTTAATCGACATGGTGGGCGGCATTGCCGATTATGCTGAGCGTATTGGTCGGCGTTTAGAAATTTTACTGGCTAAATAAGGGTGTTGTATGGAATATGAAATCACCTACATTGTTCTGGCGGCTGTTTTTGGCGGCTTTATGGCCTGGGGCATCGGTGCCAACGACGTGGCCAACGCCATGGCCACTTCAGTGGGGTCCAAAGCCATCACCATAAAACAGGCGATTATTATTGCCGCCGTGTTTGAGTTTGCCGGGGCTGTTTTGGCAGGCGGCGAAGTCACTTCCACCATTCGCAAAGGTATTATCAGTGCCGACAGTATTAACGGCAGCCCGGATTTATTGGTGTTCGGAATGTTGTCCTCATTATTGGCAGCGGGTATTTGGTTGTTGTTGGCGTCTAAAAAAGGCTGGCCGGTTTCCACCACCCATTCCATCGTCGGTGCCGTGGTCGGATTTGCTGCTGTCGGTATTGGCACCGATGCCATCCATTGGTCCAAAGTCACCAACATTGTTTTAAGCTGGATTGTGACACCGATGATTGCCGGAGTTATCGCCTACATGATTTTCCAGTCGGTTCATCACTTAATCTTAAAACAAGAAGACCCGTTACAAAAAGCCAAACGCTATGTGCCGGCTTATATGTTTATCACCGCGTTTATTCTGACTTTGGTAACGATTAAAAAAGGTCTAAAGCATGTGGGCCTTAATTTTAGCGATTTACAGTCTTACGGATTGGCTGTGTTGTGTGGTATTGCAGTGGCTGTTATTGGCGGTTATTTTGTTAACAAAGTTAAACCCAATCCTGAAAAAGAAAAACGTTTTCACTTTTATACCGTCGAAAAAGTTTTTGCGGTGTTGATGGTCATCACGGCCAGTGGCCTGGCATTTGCCCATGGTTCTAATGATGTGGCCAATGCCGTGGGCCCGGTGGCCGCCGTTATTGCCACCGCCAAAAGTGGTATTGTGGCTTCTGAATCAACCTTAGAATCCTGGGTATTATTGATTGGCGCCATCGGTATTGTGATTGGTTTGGCCACTTATGGCGTGCGCGTGATTCGTACCGTCGGTCAAAAAATCACCCACTTAACCCCTTCCCGTGGTTTTGCCGCTGAACTGGCGGCGTCTTCCACCATTGTGGTGGCCTCTGGAACCGGGATGCCGATTTCCACCACCCAAACCCTGGTCGGTGCTGTTCTGGGTGTGGGTATGGCGCGCGGACTGACCGCCATTGATTTAAAAGTGGTGCGAAATATTTTCGCCTCCTGGGTGGTCACCATTCCGGCCGGGGCGGCTTTATCGATTATTTTCTTTTTCACTTTTAAACTAATTTTCGGCTAAGCCGACCATTAATCACTTGATAAAGCCTGCTTAAACAGCGGGCTTTTTTTTATCCTCCATTTGGTCATTAAAAATTTCCCCAAAATGCTGAGGATTTTAAGTCCGTAAATACTGCTGTCTTTAAAACTGATGCTGGAGGCCTCGGAAAAGTAACGCACCGGCATCGGTGCATCGCCGAGTTTGAACCCATGGTAAACCGCTTGTGTAATCAGCTCCGCATCAAAGGAAAAATCATCGGCATTGTTCTGAAACGGGATGGTTTCCAATATCCGCCGGTGGTAAACCCGAAACCCTGAATGACCTTCTGCCAGGTTTTGTCCCAACACCACATTCATCATTAAAGTCAGCATCCGATTGCTTAAATATTTATACAAGGGCATCCCGCCTTTAAGAGCCTCTTTACGGGTTCTGATGCGGGCGCCGAGCATAAAATCACACACACCTTTTTCCACAAAGCCGGTGAAATACGGAATCAACTGGGCATCATACTGGTTATCCGGGTGCAGCATCACGATAATATCGGCACCGGCTTTTAAGGCTTCCTGATAACACAGTTTTTGGTTGCCGCCATAACCTTTATTGACATCATGGGTAAAAACGCTTAAACCCAGCTGTTGGGCGGTTTCCACGGTGTTATCGGTGGAGCAGTCATCCACCAGAATAATCTCATCATAACAACCCTTCGGAATCGACCTGACGGTGTCTTCGAGGGTTTTTTCGGCATGATAGGCCGGCATCACAATGACTATTTTTTGTTTTTGATGAGAATCCATAACACGCCTGCAAAGGATAATACGGTGAGTAAAAGGCCTATTTTAAAGCTCCAGGGGTCATAACGAAAGCGTACCCGGTGTTTTCCGGCCTCAAGATAAACAGCTTGCTGGCTGTAATTCGCTGCATAAATCGGCACCTGTTCACCATTTACGTAAGCACGCCAACCGGGATAATACGCCGCCGCATGAATGAGCCAGCCGGCTTCCGGCAGGGTCACTTCAGCGGTGAGCTTTTGGGCATTTTGGGCAATCAGCTCAAAATCAAATTCACTGTAATCGGCAATCTGCGAATCCGGTCGGTGAACGTGTTCTGCTTCAATAATGACCTGCTCCATGACGCTCTCGGGCGCTGTCTTCAGCGCCTGTAAAGCCGCATCCGGCGAGTTAACATAAAGGGCCCGGTTTCGATAAAATAAACGTTGTTCGGCGTCCGGGTTTGCATAAATTTTAATTTCATCGTCATAAACCAAGGGCAAATCAATTACGTCATCCAGAAACTTTTTGGATAAAATATAACGCACATTTTGAATGTTTAAATAAGGCAAAACGGATGCGTGTAAAGCGGTTTTTTCATACACCCAGAAAGACACCGTACCCTGTAAAACCTGTTTAAAAAATTGATGATAACGCAGATTAACCGGCACATCATAGCCACGCACATCCTCCAGTTCAGCCAGCATATTGGTACTGGGTTTGAGAATATGATTTAAACCCAAAATGCGGTAAGGTTTGGCCTGTTGCTGTAAAAATTCAATCGCTGCCGGTGACTCTTTGGGAAACACATAAGTCGGACTGACGGTTGGGTTCCAGTCGTGGTTAAACCACCACAAATCGGCAAATAATACAACCAGCATAAGGGCGGATATCCACCGGTTTTTTTTCACCGCCCGGTACATAAAAGTAACCACCAACAACAATGCCAGCGTAATGACGCCGGCACGTTTAAATAAGGCCGTTTTAAACAACGCCGGTTCAACCAGGGCGTCAGGATAATCTGTCGCTTGCCAATAAACAGCAACCAGCCAAATCAATATAATTAAAGACAATCCAATCCATACAAGTGTGGTCCGGTTAAACTGACGCTGTAAACAACATTCCCAACCAATACCGGCCAGCATACTGCCGGCAAAGGCAATTAAAACCGCCCAGTAAAACATCGGCAAATGCCCCATGAGCGGTAAGTGTTTAACCACATCATAAAGCGGTCCGATATCAAACGCTAACATCAAGGTAACCAGCAAAATAACCAGCCACGGCCACATGGATCGACCACCTTTAATCATGGCCACAACCAGCAAAGGCAGTGCGGTCACACCAAAGTACACAGAACTGATGTGGTAACCTAAAAAATATTCAATCCAGCCGGGCAGCATAAAGATATCGGCAAACACAGCACTGGCCATGGCCGAAACCGGCATGGTGTAAACCCATTCAGCACTGCGTTCCTGCCACACCGCAGCCACACTCAGAAATTCCAAAAAAGGCAGAATCATTACGGCCGCTAAAAACAATGAGCCCACATAAGCGGCACCAAAACACCACCATAAACGTATGTGCATTTGGCCTTCCTGAATGGCCCGAACCAATAAATACAACGCACAGGCAATGGCGGTATAAAAAGCAATTTCAACATGCCCGGCAAATAAGCTGACAGCTGTTATCAGCGCCAATAAAGCCACCTGCGGTAACCCCTGTCGCCACAATAGATTTTCGGTGGCATAGAAACACAATGGAATCAGTAAGGTGACATTGCTGTGCGGATGATTCAGCCAAAAAATATGAAAGGCGCTAAAACCAAAAGCCACCCCGGCAATTAAAGCCGACCAATGCGTCAACTGCAGTCGTCGAGCCAACAGGTAGGTAAACCATGGTGCTAAAATAACTTTTAACAACGCACTGACGGTAAAACCCCAACCGGGTGGCAACACATAATGACCCCAGTTCAGGGGAAATAACAGTGCTGATTGGGTGTTGGCCAGCAACGGTGTACCGGTCAAAATAAAAGGATTCCACAAAGGCCACATACCCTGCCATATTTGGGTTTTCGCGGCCATGAAAAACGCCAAAAATTCAGTGGTTTGATCTTGTAAGTAAGGATTGCCCGGCACTAACAAATCATCAGGACGCATTGCAGACCAGGGGCTTACAAAATACAGATAATCCGTTTGTGATATCAGATAACCCAACAACACCGGGTAAAAAAATATTAAGCCCGTTAAAATAAAAATCAATAAGGCCCACATCGACTGCCGATCGCGCGTTTTTTGATGATAGCTGTTTAATTTATGCACCCTTAACTCACCTCTATTTTACGTGGGCTTAAAATAAACCGCACATTATAAACCAAAGACCCATCCCGTATTCGATGAACATCTGTTATGACTGTTGTGCAATACAGCTTAATTTCTTTTATAATGTGCGGTTTATTTTAAACCCACTGTCACTTGAGTCACTTGCTTCATTATTCACGACTGTCTGTGCGCCTGTTATTTTTTTTATTTGCCCTGTTGGGCGTTTTGCCGTTTGTGATACTTATAATTGTGTGCTCGAAAATACTGCGCTTACGAGCACTCAACCAATGGGCCGTTACATTCTGGTCCCGGTTACTGTGCCATATTATGGGCTTAAAAATTGAGATTTACGGTGACCGACCTGTCTCTCCGGTTATGCTGGTGGCCAACCATGTGTCTTGGCTGGATATTCCGATTATTCATTCCTGGATTTTAGCCGGCTTTGTGGCTAAAAATGAAATTAAATACTGGCCCATCCTGGGCTGGCTGGCGATGGCCGGTGACACTGTGTTTTTGAACCGTGGCAACAGCGAATCGCGGAAAGTGGTGCTTAATCAACTTAAAAAACGCCTTCAACAAGGGCGCTCAGTGGCCATTTTCCCAGAAGGCACTGTGACCGACGGCAGTCACCTTCGTACCTTTCATCGCCAATTGATTCACGCGGCGGTTGAAACCCAGACACCGATTGTGCCGGTGGCGATTAAATTCATCAACAAGCAGGGACAACGTGAAAAACGGGTGGCTTTTATCGACGACGAATCCTTTTTGCACCATGTTCTGAGGATGTTAAAACTACCGGAAACCACGGTTGAAATCCATTGCGGCCCGGCGCTCACCCAATACGAAGCCGGCACCCGCACCCTCACGATTTGGGCTCGCAATTACATCGAACAACAGCTGTTAAAAGATGATTATCTATCGCCCGCGACTTAAACCGAAAAATCGCCATCTGCAATCGATTTTAGCCAGTGCCAGATGGCGATTATGGCCCTTGCGAAAACACAATCCGGTTAAACAATCTCAGCACCAGGAGCTGATCGAAACACCGTTGGCGACTTTACAGGGTTTTTACAGCCCGCATCCACAAAATAATGGCCGGCTGGCTATATTAATCCATGGCTGGGAAGGCAGTGCCGAGTCCACTTATCTGCAAAGAATGGCACACCGACTGTATTCGGAAGGCATCAGTGTTTACCGTATGAATCTCCGTGACCATGGCGATTCACATCACCTTAATGAGGATTTGTTTCATTCTTGTCGCTTAGCGGAAGTGGTGGCGGCCATAGAACAATTAAACCACCGCTTTTCGAAACAAAAAACATATCTTATTGGCTTTTCTCTGGGCGGGAATTTTGCAGTGCGTGCCGCCACCGACAATACACTGAATTTAGCGGGTGTTTATGCCGTTTCACCACCTGTCAATCCTGAAAACAGCATGCATGCCATTGAAGCTTCAAAACTTTACGGGCCTTATTTTCTACGAAAATGGAAGCGGTCTTTATTAAAAAAACAAAACCATTATCCCCATTTGTTTGAGGGACATGACTGGCAGCAGATGACTTCATTAAGAGAATTAACCGAAACACTGGTGCTTAAGCACACCGAATACACCAGCATCCATGATTATTTTCATGGCTACAGCCTCACCCCGGAGGTGATAAGGAACATTAAAAGCCCCACGCAAATTATCACTGCCTGGGATGATCCGGTGATTCCTTTCGCAGATTTTAGTACAATTGACCGCTTAGCCAACATCAAACTGGTGACCACACCCACCGGCGGACACTGCGGATTCATCAAAAACTGGCGCCTACACAGTTGGGTGGAAGATTACATCATTAATGAGATTCAATCATGAGCCAATTAGAACAAATTAAAAAACATCACCAAAAGGGACAGCTGAAAAAAGCCATTGAAGGCTACCGGGCCTACTTGCAAAAAAACCCCAATGATGACGAGGCTCATTTTGCCTTGGCCCTGGCCTACAAAGACAACAAAGCCTTTGAGCAAGCACTGAAAGCGGCCAATGAAGCGATTAAACTGGCACCGTCTGCAGAACGCTATCATCAGTTCAAAGGCCAGATGCACATGGCATTGAGCCAGACTGATGATGCCTTAAAAGCCTTTCGAACCTCGCTAAAACATAACCCTAACCTCTATTTTTCCTATGTGGCGCTGGGTGATATTTTCCTGATTCGGGAACAATTTCAAGAAGCCGAAGAACAATACCGTTTGGCTATGCGGGTTCACCAGGATGCCGCACCTGCGGCGTTTAAATTAGCCAAACTGATGTTGTTAATGGGTCGCACCGACGAAGCCGACAGTGTTCTGCAGGCAGCGGCTCTGCACCATCAAAATGACCCTGAAATTAAACTTTATCAGGGCGTGGTTTGTCTCGAGAACGGTGAGCTGGCTTTTGCTGAAATGCACTTTAAAAAATTACTCGAAGACCACCCCAACTTTTCTCTGGCCAAGGCTTTTCTCGCCATCAGCCTCATCAACCACGACCAGAAACAAGCCACTGCCCTGCTCAATGAATTGATTGAAGCCAAACAGCAATCACCTGAATTGATGGCCGCCACGGCGATGTTATCCTTTAAACAAAAACACCATCAAGAAGCGGCCGACTATTTAATCAGCGTGTGCCGTTCTTCTCTGGCTTATCCCAGCTGGTTTATCACCCTGAGTCAAACCCTGGTGGCTCTGAATCAACCGGAACAAGCCAAACAGGTGCTGCATCGCTTACTGGAACGTGGTCAGAATGACCGGGCCACTGTGATGTTGGCGATGATTGATATCAGTCAGAATCAATACAAAGAGGCCGCTGAACGCTTACAAAATATTGAGAAAGAAAGCCCCCATTACCTTGCTGCCGTTAAACAACTGATGCAGGCTCACCATAAAAGTGAGCAATGGTCAAAAGCGTTACCAGCGGCTGAGACTTTACTCAATGACAACCCTGCCAATAAAGAAGCGGTGGTGGTCAAAGCGTATGCTCAATGGCAGCTGGACAAGCCGCAAAAAGCGATTGAAACCCTGACAAATGCCCTGGAAAACGAAGATTTAGCCGCTGCAGCAGATGATTTACACCTGTATGTCGGTTTATTGTTGGACGATTCAGGTGATTATGAGGCGGCCTGGAATCACTTTTCTTCACAACAACATGATGAACCTCAAGCGGTTTCTCTGTTGACCACGGAGGCTGAGAAACAAGTGCAAAAATGGCCCGCCAGACAGCAGCACGCACAACAACCGGTGTTTGTGTTTAGCGACACCGCCACTGGCCATAATGCCTTTGTCGAACGGTTACAACATCACAATATTAAAACCCTCACCGACCGTTTTCGTCCCACGGCCCGACTGGATTTATTTTCACAGCCCTGGCAGTTTGAAGACATCGCTAATTTGCCCGAAGCCCGCTGTCACATATTGCGCAAAAAATACCATCAACACCTTAAACGCCGGCATGAAAACGGCGCCTATGCCGATTTTATCCCCATGACTGCCCTCAATATGGCGTTGATTAAAAAGGTCTTTCCGGCCGCTCCGGTGATAGTACTGGATCGCAATATGCCGGACCGACACCTGCACCAGGCGGTGTTTGCCAACAGCCGTTACGCCGTTGAAGATTTTAGTCGCCTCAAAAACCAGCTGATTGCCATGAATCCGAATATCAGCCTGGTGGATATTGACGCTTTGCTTGCCAACGATTCTGCTGTCCTTGATCAACTGGGTCAATTGTTTGCAACATCCATAACAGCCTGGGAAGCGCCACAGATGATGCCCATGACGCGCTTAATGTTACCCAAAGACCATTGGAAAGCATACCGTCAATTTCTGCAACCTAAATCCGCGTGATTGATTTTTGGCACATGTTGATTCTGTCCCTGATTCAGGGGCTCACTGAATTTTTGCCGGTGTCTTCATCGGCTCACCTGATTTTGGTGGGCTTGTTGGGTGACTGGAAGGATCAGGGTGTACTGATGGATATTGCGGCTCATATGGGTTCTTTAATGGCGGTGATGATTTATTTTCGCCGGGAAATGATTCAATTATTATCCGGCCGTGAAAACCAACTACTGATTCAACTTATCATTGCCAGTTTGCCGATTGTGGTGGCCGGGTTGTTGTTCGCCGGATGGGTCAGTGAGATGGGCCGTTCAATTCCGGTGATTGCCCTGTCCAGTGCGGTATTTGGGGTGCTGTTATGGTGGAGCCAGCGTTTGGCTCAACAAGCAGAACTGGACCGAAAATCAGCGCTACTGATTGGCCTGGCCCAATGCCTGGCATTGATTCCCGGCGCTTCACGTTCCGGTGTCACGATAACAGCCGCTATGGCGCTGGGCTTAAATAAAACTGACGCGGCGCGTTTTAGTTTCCTGTTGGCCATTCCCACTTTGCTCATGGCAGCGGCTTACGCCGGCTTACAATGGTACCAACAACCGACTTTGGTGGATTACAGTGCCGTGGGGAGTGTGATTGTATTAAGTTTTCTCAGCGCCTGGCTGGTGATAACCGTGTTGATGAAATTTATTGAGCGCATTGATTTTGTCTGGTTTATGGCTTACCGTTTGTTTTTAGCCTTTTTATTATTACTGGTGTTGATATGACCCCTTCGGAATTGACTTTTGCCACCCGCTCCGGCGATTTAGCCGCCCTGGAATGGGGTGCCGGCAATAAAAACCTTATCCTGGCACTGCATGGCTGGCTGGATAATGCCGCCAGCTTTTCTCAGCTGGCACCATTATTAGCCAAACAGGATTATCATGTCATTGCCATTGATTTTCCGGGGCATGGCCGCTCTCACCACCGTGCCGTGGGTCATAACTACGGTTTTATTGATTATTTACTGGACAT
>CAZLAW010000019.1:0-25308 GCA_964557625.1 uncultured Marinicella sp. | reverse complement strand
ATGGCGGAGAGTGAGGGATGACTCAAGACATCCTGTCTTGACTGCTTCGCAGCGCCTTCGGCGGTGAAAATACGCTCCAGGCGTATTTTTCGAACCCTCGGGCTCTCATACTTCACTATCCAATATTTTATAAGTACCCGCTTCGCGGATCCTTATAAAATGGCGGAGAGTGAGGGATTCGAACCCTCGATGGGCTATAAAACCCATACTCCCTTAGCAGGGGAGCGCCTTCAGCCGCTCGGCCAACTCTCCGTTTTCTCTATAACCCACCAATTTTCCGGGGGGACAATTAATTCTTTGTGCGCTCCCCAATGGGAGACGGCTGATTTCGGGCATCCTGCCCTTCACCCTTCGGGTCCGCTGCGCGGGGCTAAAATGATCCAGTCATTTTAGTCAGCCGCTCGGCCAACTCTCCGATTACTTTTAAATGGCTTAAATTAGCCATTGTATTTAATTGACTTGTCTTCAGTGTTTTGCTTTCGCAAAACGGGTCAAACCTTGATGGGTCATATTGCCCAAAACACTTTGAAAATCTAATGAGTCTAACTTAATAAGACAAGGCGGCTATTGTAGTCAAAAATGATGCAATTGCAACCGCAAATTATAACTTTACTGGTTCCCGATATTGTCGTCATCAACCGGTAAACTTTCATCAGAATCATTGTTCTGATTGAGTTGTTCATTTTTAATCCTTTCATAAATTTCTTCGCGATGTACCGCAATTTCTTTTGGGGCATTGATGCCAATTCGCACCTGGTTACCCTTAATGCCCAGTACAGTGACTGTGACATCATCTCCTATCATTAATGTTTCACCAACTCGTCTGGTTAAAATTAACATTGATTTCTCCGTTTAGTGTTTTTAAAGTACTCTCGGAAGTACCTGTCCAAAATTATTTATTGAGACTTGGGTCTCTTTTTTTATGGTACTGATTAGACAATATTTACAGGTCAATTTGAAGTCCTTATTTGGCTTTTTTTAACCGTTTTATAAAACATGGTCAATTTTTACTAAATTGTTGACTGATAATTTCGTCTATGGCTTGTTGAAATGTGCTTAAGTCAGTCTGACCACCGCCTTGGGCAAAATCCGGACGACCACCGCCGCGACCACCAAATTGGCCTAAAATGGCTTTGACCAAATCGCCGGCGCGGTATTCGTTGGTTAAATCCTTGGTCACACCCACCATCAACTGCACTTTATCCTTTTCGTGCAAACCAAAAATCACCACGCCACGTGTATATTTGCTTTTAAATCCATCAATGCCATCCCGCAATGCCGCAGCATCTGCTGATTCAAATACATGGCTTAACACGTTGATATCACCCATTTGACGGGTGTTATTTATAACATCACTGACAACATCACCGGTTTGTTGCTGCTGGATTTGCTGAATGGTGTGCTGTAAATCTTTGTTATGATCAACCAGCTTCTTGACCTGATCAACGATTTTATCGGGCTTGGATTTAATCAGTCGGGACACATCTTGAATCGCTTGTTGCTGCTGCTGAATCCAATTTAATGCCGCTTCACCGGTAATGGCCTCAATCCGCCGGATGCCGGAGGCCACAGCGGTTTCTAATGTGATTTTAAATAAACCAATGTCTCCGGTGGCTTTGACATGGGTGCCGCCACACAGCTCCACTGAATAGCCGCCAAAGTCCATAACCCGCACACGATCACCATATTTTTCACCAAATAAAGCCACTGCACCGTATTCAATGGCGTCATCATAAGCCATATGTTGTTCCTGAGCCGGTAAATTATCGCGAATCGCCTGGTTGACTAAATGCTCAACCTTATTGATCTGGCTTTGGCTCAAGGCTTCATCATGGGAAAAATCGAAACGCAGTTTTTCAGCATTCACCAATGACCCTTTTTGTTGAACATGCTCACCCAATTCGGCCCGCAATACCTTGTGTAACAAATGGGTGGCCGAATGGTTTAATATCACTTTTTGACGGTGATCTTTATCCACCTGTGCTGCCACCAGCAAACCCTGTTTAAACCCGCCTTCTATCACCTCAATGGCATGAATATGGTACTGTCCTACCGCTTTTTGGGTGTCATTGACCCGGGCTTTACCGGTGTCTGTGACCAGCCAGCCTATATCACCTACCTGGCCACCGGATTCGGCATAAAACGGGGTTCGGTCAAGCACCGCCCAACCCTGTTCCCCGGCCGACAAGAAATCACATTGTTGGCCGGACTGGTTAGTCAATAACATGATTTCACCTGAGTCTTCAAAACGGTCATAGCCGCTGAATTGGGTCGGAGTTAACGTTTGGATTAAATCAGCCGGTATTTGGTGTTGCTGATCAAATTGTTTGTGTGACCGGGATCGTTGTTTTTGCGCTTCCATACACCGGTTAAAGCCCACCACATCCACACTGCGGTTATGTTCGCGGGCCAAATCTTCAGTTAAATCCAGCGGAAAACCAAAGGTGTCGTAGAGTTTAAACGCCAATTCTCCTGACACCGCTTCACCGTCAGGCAAGCCAGCCGTGACTTTATTAAATTCCTGCATACCTGTGCCCAGGGTTTCAGCAAACTGTTGTTCTTCTTTTTTTAACTGTTTTTCAATTAAGGTGCGGTTTTCAATTAGTTCAGGATAATCTTCACCCATTTCCTGAATCAACGGTTCAACCATGCGATAAAAAAACAACGTGTCCGATCCCAATTTATGACCATGACGTACCGCCCGACGGATAATGCGACGCAGCACATAACCACGACCTTCATTGGACGGCAACACACCATCAGCAATTAAAAAGGCACAGGTTCTGATGTGATCGGCAATGACCTTAAGTGAAGGCAGGGTTAAATCATCACAATCGGTTAAATCAGCCGCCGCTTTAATCAGTCCCTGAAATAAATCTATCTCGTAATTATCGTGTTTACCTTGCAAAATAGCGGCAATACGCTCTAATCCCATACCGGTATCAACACTGGGCTTAGGCAAAGGCACTAATTCGCCGTCTGCTTGACGATCGAACTGCATAAACACCAGGTTCCAGATTTCAATAAACCGATCACCATCTTCATCCACGGAACCCGGTGGTCCGCCCGGCACATCCGGGCCATGGTCATAGAATATCTCGGAACAAGGACCACAAGGTCCGGTGTCGCCCATTTGCCAAAAGTTATCTTTGGCACCGATACGCAAAATGCGCTCCATTGGCAACCCAATCACCTCATGCCAGATTTGTTCGGCTTCATCGTCTTCTTCAAAAACCGTCACCAGCAACTTTTCTTCAGGTAAATTCAGTTCGTTGGTCAAAAAATCCCAACTCAGTTCAATCGCTTTGGTTTTAAAATAATCACCGAAACTAAAATTACCCAGCATTTCAAAAAAGGTGTGATGGCGAGCGGTATAACCCACCTGATCCAGATCGTTGTGCTTACCACCTGCCCGCACACAACGCTGAGAACTGACCGCCCGCTGATAATCTCTTTTTTCAGCGCCGAGAAAGACATCCTTAAACTGCACCATGCCGGCATTAACAAACAACAAAGTGGGGTCATTGGCAGGCACCAGGGAGCTGCTTTTAACGATTTGGTGGCCGTGCTGTTTAAAGTAATTCAGAAACAGTGACCTAATTTGACGGGTTGATAACATATCCATGACGATTAAAAGTAAGGCAGAAATTGTAGATTCTTAGGTTAAATTATACAAGTGAGATGTTCCCTATGAGAACTGATTTCGCTGCTCAAAACGCATCACATCTTCAGCGGTATCTATACCGTGCGGCATATCGGCAACGGCCCTGGCCACCACAATCTCTTCACCGATTGCCAGTGCCCTGAGTTGTTCCAGGGATTCACACTGCTCCAAATCAGCCGCCGGCAAAGCGCTGAAACGACGCAAAAAGGATACTTTATAGGCATAAAGGCCAATGTGTCTTTTATACACGACGTTATCAGGCAAACGTTTGGCCTGGTGGTTGAAATGGGCTTGTGACCAGGGTATGGGCGCCCGGCTAAAATACAAGGCCCGGTGTTTGTCATCAGTCACCACCTTCACCACATTGGAATCAAACACATCATCTAATTCAGTGATTGGTTGGTACAAAGTACCCATGGCAGCCTGGGGGTTTTGTTCAATCATTTGTAAAACCTGAACCACATTTTGGCGCGGAATATCCGGTTCATCTCCCTGAAAATTAAGTACCCAGGTGTCATCGCCCCATTGTTTAATCGCTGCACATTCTGCAATGCGGTCGGTGCCGGTGACGTGACTGGCATCTGTCATCACCGCATCATAACCCTGTTGACGGACACATTCGGCGATGCGCTCATCGTCGGTGGCCACCGTCACTTCACGCGCGCCAAGACGATGAGCCGATTCAACCGCCCACAATATCAGTTCTTTGCCGTTAAGTTTTATCAGCGGTTTACCCGGCAAACGACTCGATTGATAACGGGCCGGAATACAAATCACAAATTCAAATTGGCTCATGACATCACCTGTTCAATCAAATCGTCTAAAGCTGCAGCGGTTGCCTCGGTAGGGACAATACGGGTTTTTACCACCCATATATGCGGGTTTTGAATATCTCCGCATTTAACCGCATCTTTTTCAGTGATTAAAGTGATGTTCTGTTCACTAAAATCGGTCGCCTGAAACACATGATGATCCGGTTTAGGTTGTTTTAACACCGCCAGGCCATTATCTGCCAGTAAGCTGAAAAAGCTGTTGGGACTGGCTATGCCGGCCATGGCAATAATCTTTTGACTGCGAAAATCGGCCACTGATCGCATATTTTTAGGCTGGTTAAGTTGATAAATGGAATCAATTTCATGCCGATAATACAAGCTGCTGGCCACCTCACCTTTGTAAATAACCAAATCCATGTCTTCTAAGCGTTGTGGCGGTTCACGCAAAGGCCCGGCCGGTAATAAAAGACCATTACCAATTTGGCGACGGCTGTCTAACATAAGAATGTCGGCATCCCGCCCCATGGCATAATGCTGTAAGCCGTCATCAGACACCACCACATCAACATTGTGCTGTGTGATTAAAGCCTTGACCGCTTGCACACGTTTTTTAGCCACCATCACCGGTACGTGTAAAGTTTTCGCCATCAGCAGCGGTTCATCGCCGCTTGCGGCCGGATCGGCACCGGGTGTGACCAACATCGGCTCCACCTTTCTTTGACCACCGTAACCACGGGACACCACCCCAACCCGATGGCCTCTTGCTTTCAGTCGCTGTGCCAGATATATGACCATGGGCGTTTTGCCCCCACCACCGACCGTGATGTTACCCACCACAATCACCGGTTTTTTAAAACGGTGGGTTCTTAATAACTTAATACGGTATAAAAATCGCCGGCTGTGATAGATGGCTGCAAACAGAAGTGCCAAAATCCGGTAAAACAAACCCACCGGTTTCTCACCATACCAGCGTTCATTCCATTTGTGTTGATGGTTACTCATAAGAATCAACGACTGAGTTGTTGGCTGTCGAGCAGTTGTCGGTAAGGACCCGACACGGCACTCAATTGTTGATGGCTGCCCTGCTGCACAATCTGCCCCTGATCCAACACCACCACCCGATCAACGTGCTCGATGGTGGATAACCGATGGGCAATAATTAACGTGGTTTTGTTCTTCATCACGGTTTTGAGGGCTTGTTGTATCAATTGCTCTGATTCTGTGTCTAAGGCCGATGTGGCCTCATCCAAAATAAGTAAAGGCGCATTTTTTAACAATGCCCGAGCGATGGCAATTCGCTGTCGCTGACCACCGGATAAACCGGTGCCGTTTTCACCCAGTAACGTGTCATAACCGTGGGGTAATTGTTCAATAAAATCCGCCGCATGGGCTTGTCGGGCAGCTTTTTGAATGGCCGCATCAGAACAGTCCCGCAAGGCGCCGTAAGCTATGTTATTTTTAACGCTGTCATTAAACAAGACAATTTCTTGCGAAACCACCGCAATATGACGGCGCAAACTCTCTAAACTGTAGGTTTTGATGGGTCGGTTGTTAATCAGCAGCTCACCATGGTTAATATCATAAAAACGCGGCACCAGATTAACCAAAGTACTTTTACCGCCACCTGATGTCCCCACAAAAGCCACTTTTTCACCCGCTTTGATGTGCAAATCAATGGCCTTAAGTGCCGCTGTGTCATCATGATATGCAAAACACACCTGCTTAAATTGTATATCAATGTGCTCGCTATCCAAAGTAATCTCGCCGTCATCCTGTTCAGGTTCAGCGGTGATGACCTGCTGCACGCTGTCTGCGGCTGCCATGGTGGTTTGCACGGTGGCAAAAATGGTGGATAAATTCTTCACCGTGGGCAGTAAAGCCAACATGGCCGTCATAAAAGCCATAAAATCAGCCGCCGGCATACCGGTTTTGGCGGCCAGATACATGATAACAGCCAATGCAAAGGCCACCAGCATCAGCGTGATGGTTGAGAGCACTTCTTTGGTGGCGGCAATCTTAACCTGTAGCTGGCGATTGGCTTTAAGATTGCCTTTGAATTTCTTTTGCTCCTGTTCACCACCTTGAAACAGCTTGACGATTTTATGTCCGCGAATCACTTCTTCTGCGGTATTGGTAATATCAGACACGGAATCCTGAATGCCATGACCAATGCGCCTGAACCGTTTGTTAATTTGATGCACTACCCCGCCAATAATTGGAAACACCACAAACGCCACCAGCGCCAGCTGCCAGGAAAAATAAAACATCACCATCAGGTAAAACACAATGGATAAAAACTCGCGTATCAACAACACAAAGTTTTTAGAAACCCCGTTGGCCATTTGTTCAATGTCATAAATTAACCGGGATAGCAAGCCGCCACTGCTGTGCTGATCATAGAACCGTTGCGGTAACTGCAGGTATCGGCTGAAAACCTGCCAGCGGAGGTCATTAATAATTTGACGTCCAACCCAGGTAAAACCATAGGCGGCCATGTAATTACCGACACTGCGGATAAAAAATATACCAATGACAAAAAAAGGAATCAGACGCACCCAATCAGGGTCTTGTTGATTAAAACCCTGTTCTAAAATCGGTGATAACATCCACACAAAAAAACCTTTCATGGCAGCGTCAATCACCGCCCCGAACAAGGCCAGAAAAAACACCACCCGGTAGGGTTTGACATAGCGCAACAGTGAACGATAGGTCACCTGAGAACCAGCTTTAATCATGATTTAACATTATCAATTCTTCGCAGGACGGGTTTCTGTGGTGGCAATCGACACCCCTTCCACACCCAACTGACCCACCACATCGAGTGCGGATACCACAAATTTATGGGGGGCGTTGGCATCGGCTTTAATCAACACCCGACTGTCCTGATTTTCCTCAAGCAAATCACCCAATCGTTGGCGTAAATGGGCCACATTTTGTTCCGACAATTGTTTGTCATTAAGGTAATACATCCCCTTGGCATTAATCGTGATGGTTATATGTTGAGGCTCTGCTCGGGTGTCTGTTTGTGTTGCCTCGGGAAGTTCTATTTTTAATTTAGATTGTTTTTCAAAAGTGGTACTGACCATAAAAAAAATCAACAACAAAAAAACCACATCTATTAATGAGGTTAAATTCAGCCGCGAACTGTTGTTGTTATCACTGGAGAATTTCATTGGGTATCAGCCGGTGCCAGGGTATCAATCAGTTGCATCACTTGCTGTTCCATCACAATGGTTTGATCGGCAATCCGGTTTTTAAAATAACGGTAAAACAACACCGCAGGAATGGCCACAATCAAACCGGCTGCGGTGGTGGTTAAGGCTTGAGAAATACCGCCGGCCAGCTGGTTGGCATCCCCGACCCCAAATTCCATGATATTGGCAAACACTTTCATCATCCCAATCACGGTACCTAACAGTCCCAGCAGTGGCGCGACCTCGGCAATCGCCTGTAACCAGTTGAGCGGTTTTTCTAATTGGTGGGACACATGGCGGCCGGCATCTTCCACCGATTCGATGATTTCGGCGCGATCCCGGTGACGCTGTTTTAAAGCCGTGGCCATTAAATAACCCAGCGGTGAATTCTCAGCCAGTTTATCAATGTGGGTTTCATCGAGCTGTTTTTTGCGGCTCCATTTCAACACATCCGGCGCTAATTTCTTCGGAATAATTTCTTTATTACGCAAACTCCAAAACCGCTCAGCCACAATCATCATCGCCAATGCCATCAGCAACAATAAAAAAACCATGACCACACCGCCACTACTGACTATCTCAAACACTTAACGCACTCCCAAAGAATTTTGAACACATTGTACCGACTTAACTTTTAATTTTCTGTAAAATTTTTCAAGTGACTGTTTAATGCCACTCATATTTATGCCCGGGGTTTTATAATACCGGCTCTTTTCATTTACCAATGCACGCCGCGCATTAAGCTGGCAAAAGCCATCTGTTCCGGTGACGGCTCCCGGGTACCACTGCTTTTCTCACCTTTGGCGGCGGCTGAGTCCGGAAACATATTAAACGCGGTGTTCATCACCACCTCCATGGATTTCGGTGCCAGTGCGTGCATCACCTGAGCAAACACCCCTAAGCGGGTGGCAATCCGCTGCGGCCGACGGATGATGGCATCTTTAATAAATTCAGCGGCTTCTTGCGGTGAAATGGTCGGTACCGAATTATAAATCTTAGTCGGTGCAATCATCGGTGTGCGCACCAGCGGCATATTGATGGTGGTGAAGGCCACATTAACATCATTATACTCAGCCGCAGCACAACGGGCAAAAGCATCCAAAGCAGCTTTGGACGCCACATAAGCCGAAAAGCGCGGTGCGTTGGTCAGTACACCGATGGATGAAATATTAATCACATGCCCTAAGCAGCGTTCGGCCATACCCGGCAAAAAGCCCATAATTAAACGCAACGAACCAAAATAATTCAGATCCATGGTGCGTTCAAAATCGTGGAAACGGTCATAGGATAAAGCAATTGAACGGCGAATGGAGCGACCGGCATTGTTAATCAGAATATCCACCCCGCCCAAATCATCAATCACATCCGCCACCAGTTGATTGGCGGCTTTTTCATTGGCAATATCGGCACTGTAGCTGTGGACCGCAGTGGCGCCCAGTTTTTTCAGTTCTTCAGCGGTTTCTTGCAACGCTTTCTTTTTTCTGGCCACAATAATCAGTTCGGCTCCGGCTTCAGCCAACATCTGTGCCGTGGCCAGACCAATCCCCGAGGTGGCGCCGGTAATCATCACCCGCTTGTCTTTAACCCGACCGCTTAATGACCGGTCAATAAATAAATCCGGATCTAAATGACGCTCCCAATAATCCCATAAAGTCCAGGCATAGTTTTTAAGTTTAGGTAATTTAATCCCCGAACCTTTAAGTGCTTTTTGAGTTTCCCTATCATCGAACCGGGTCGGATAATTGACAAAAGTCAGTACCCCGGGCGGAATACCCAGGTCATTCATAATTTGCTGGCGAATCCGTTTCACCGGAGACAGCATCATGAGACCTTGCTTCACCGCACCGGGAATAAAGTTAAACACCCGGGCATCAATGCGCATGTTCATTTGTGGTGCATGGGCGGCATCGGCAAAAATATTGAGTACATGGCCGATGCGTTTCGGTTTGGGGTCAGTGATGTGGAAACAACCGCCATCGAGTCCTTTTTTATGCGCAATGTGATCAATCACATCCACCACATAATCCACCGGAACCATATTTAGACGACCGCCTTCGATGCCCATCATCGGCATCCATTGCGGAAACGCTTTACGCAACTTCTGAATCAGTTTAAAGAAATAGTATGGTCCGTCAATTTTATCGATTTCACCGGTTTTAGAATGTCCCAATACCATCGCCGGACGATAAATCCGATAAGGCACCTGGCAGTGGTTACGCACCGCTTTTTCTGCATCATGTTTAGTGCGGAAATAAGGGTGCTCAAGGCCTTCTGCTTCCTCAAACATGTCTTCCCGAAACACGCCGGGGTAAAGACCTGCCACGGCAATGGATGAGATATGATGAAAACACCCGGCCTCAATGGTTTCCGCCAGATTCATGGCATGTTTGGTGCCGTCCACATTGGTGTTTAACTGGGCTTCAAGGTCAGCGGCCATGTCATACACCGCAGCCAGATGAAAGAAATGTTTAATCTTTCCTGTTGATTCTTGTTGTTGTTTTTTGGATAATCCCAGATTATCTTTGGTTAAATCCCCGGTCACCAGTTGGATGCGTTTCAGCGGCGCATCCATGTCTTTGAGCTGTTGTTTTAATTTATTAACTGAACCTTTTCTCACCAAAAGGTATATGTCACCTTTGCGTGCAAACAATTTAGGTAATAAAAAACGGCCGATAAATCCTGAACCGCCGGTTATAAAATATGACATGTCATGTTCTCCCGTTTTTGTCATTGACCGATGCGTTAAAATCGTGTCAAATAAAGATTATTCAATAAACGGATTATCATACCATGAGTGAATTAGATGATGCATTTGAGAACGCCCAAATTGAGGTAAAAAAACTACCCCAGAAACCGGACGATGCCACCTTGCTGAAATTATATGCGTATTATAAGCAAGCAACTGAAGGCAACGTACAAGGCGACAAACCCGGTTTTTTTGATTTTGTCGGTGCGGCTAAATACGAAGCCTGGGAAAAGAACAAAGGCATGGAACAAAATGAAGCCAAGCAACACTACATTGATTTAGTGAATAAACTCACCGCCTGACAATGAACACCAAGGAACGCATTCTGCTGACTGCCTTACAAATGTTTAATGAAGAAGGCGAACCCAATGTGACCACCAACCACATTGCCGATGAGATGGACATCAGTCCCGGTAATTTGTATTACCATTATAAAAGCAAGAATGACATTATCTGGCAGTTGTTTCTGCGTTACGAAGCTAAAATTAAAGAAGTACTGACCATTCCTGATGTGGAAAACACCACCATGAAAGATATGTGGCTGTACTTAAACCTGGTGTTTGACGTGATTGTGGAGTACCGCTTTCTGTACCGAAATTTAATTCAGTTAATGAACCGCATCGAGTTCTTAAAACGCCATTTCAGGCGGATTCTGGCACTCAAATCACAAACAGCCTTAGATATTCTGCAACAGTTACAACGTTTAAACATATTAAAAGCCGATGCCGCCACCTGTGCTAACCTGGCGGATCAAATCGCCCTCACCGCCACCTTTTGGTTGAACTATTCAGTGGCCATTTTCGATGATGATTTTGACGAACAGAAAAAACTCTCTCACGGTATTTTTCATATCCTCCAAATGATTAGTCCGTTCTTAGATGACGATCAAAAACAACTGATTCAACAGCTTTCCCGTGAGTTCTTAGCTGATTAAAAACAGCACCATCACGGTTGCATAAACGTTTTTTCATCGACCGCATCAACCAGGGCCGCTTTGGTGGTGTTTAACTGATAGCCTTTCACAATATTTTCTGTGGCAAAACCCGGTGCCAGCCCATTATTTCTTATATTAACCAAAATCTCTTCACTCAGAGGCACCTCTTCAAGAATGGCACGCAAATAAATCTGTTTACCCAGGTACTCTTTTTTAATTTTTGGCATACCGGCATGATTAAACGCAAAATAGGCCACATTGCCGCCCTGAACCACTGCCCAGGTTTGTTTGTTATTGGTGTTAACCACCTGGCCGGTCAGGTGGATATAAATATCCTGATTGGTTTCGGGTTCTAATTCAGCAATGGGAAGCATTTTCGAACTAAAAAACTCACCGGTCTTTTGCTCCCGTAAAGAAAGCGGTTTTTTGTCTTGCTTAATGCCTTTAAATGCTTGTTTTTGTTCAACCTGTGTTTTTTGTTCCGCCGTTTGCGAGGCTTCTTGTTGGTCGCAACCGGTTAAAACAAAAACAGTCGTCAACCATACAATGGGCAAACAATTTAATTTCATCAACTTGATCTCCGTGTAAAAATGGCCACCACCAAGGTGGTAATAAACCCCATAACGGCAGCCATAATAACCGATAACTGAATGTAATGAGGTAAAGAAAAATAGGCCTGTGCCTGATCTGGCGTCATCTGCTCTAAACTGACCGCATGCTGTGATACATTATGAAAATAATCAGGTGTAATCCAGGTATGGGTTATGAACTGTGCCAAAGGCACCAACACAACAATAAACAAAGTCAGCCACAACCCCGCTTGAACGCCTTGCCAGTAGGTCATGCTACCATGGTAGAACGCACGACGTTTGTTTAACAGCGTCAGCACATAAATACCGATGGCTATAATGGCAAAAAAGTTAGTGTAAACGGCGTGTTTCTCAATGTATTGATCGTGCAGACCCACTGATCGTTCTAACAACATCCAAAGTAAGGTCGCCACAAAGAAAATAATGGCCCATTTAATTTCAATTTTCATTGATTTAATTGTTTTTCACTCAAGTTTTGTTAATAAGGACTGTCACCGTATTTTTTCTCACCGGCTTCAATCGCGATATTCAGTCGGTTTTGTAGTGGCGGTAAGGTGCACGTCGAATAAGCGGTAAAAGCACACGGTGGATTATACGCTTTGTTAAAATCCAGCAACACTTTTCCCTGCTTATTGACCAGCCCTTCAGAATAGAGAAACCGACCGGGACCATAAGTGGTCCGACCATTGGTCTTATCGCCGAAAACAATATAATAACTGTCTCCACCATCAAAAGCATCCAAACTGAATTGTTGATCATTTAGGCTAAACTCAAGACGACCGGGTGACGGTTCATCATACAGCTGTCCCAGCACATTCACGGTTTGAATAATTTTAACCGGATTGTAGGGCACAAAATCCGCCCATACCCGATAAGATTCCTGTTCAGGAAAATAGTCTAAACCTTTGAAGTTAAGACGTGTTTCTGCCTGAGCGTCTTTAATCCTAAGTGCTTTTTTATGGCGTTTAA
Source organism: uncultured Marinicella sp. (assembly GCA_964557625.1). Classification (GTDB taxonomy): domain Bacteria; phylum Pseudomonadota; class Gammaproteobacteria; order Xanthomonadales; family Marinicellaceae; genus Marinicella. The sequence continues at coordinate 12,438 of CAZLAW010000019.1, read as the reverse complement.
TCACATAAAATTCATAACTGTCCACATGAAAAACAGTGGTCTCAGGTTCTTCAATATCTGCATAAACTCCAATGGTCTGTGTCACCGGCTGTCCATTGGCATGAATAGTCACACCTTGTGTCGGGGTAAAAGTCACCGATTGATCGGGTTTCAGGCTGAAATAACCCAGGTACTCAGGCCCATGACTTAACTGTATATCATTATCGTCTGCAGAACCGATGGTGTTTTTACCCGGATATAGCCATTCCATACCCACCAGCGATAACCAACCATGGGGTTTTTGCAAACCACTTAAACGACTTTCTTTCCAGGCTTGATAATCATCACTGGCATGACTGTGCAGTAAAACCAGCATCAGTGCTAAGGGAATCAGGACTCTCATGGGGACATCTATAATTTAAGCATGGTTATCATACTGAAAAAAAATCGTTTCGTTAATTGTTTTTTGACGCAGGCCGAATTTTATAACACCAATGAATACCACTGCCGGCAAAATCAGGATCCAAACTTTGTTCCGTGATGTCTGTTATATCAAACTGCTCAAATAAGCGATCATCCATTGTAAACTGCTTAAAATTATTGGAAAAATATAGTGTACCTTGGGCCGTTAATAAAGCCATACACGCCCTAATTAAGTCGCCATGATGCTGTTGTAAAATCCAGTCCTGATCACGGGAATGGGAGTTAGAAAAGGTCGGTGGATCGGCAATAATGATATCGTAGTTATCCTGACATGATGCTAAAAACGCCATCACGTCCTGGCGAATAAAACGGTGGTGCCCTTTAATTTGGTTTAAATCAAAATTATCTTTGGCCCACTGTAAATAGGTTTTAGAGGTGTCCACACTGTCCACTCGGCTGGCACCACCCAGGGCTGCTGCCACTGATAAACTGCCGGTGTAACAAAATAAATTAAGCACCCGTTTGTTTTTGGATTGAGATTGCACCGTACGCCGTAACCAGCGATGGTCTAAAAATAAACCGGTATCCAAATAAGATTCAAAATCAACCCGGTAGCGCCGACCTTGCTCGTTGACCACTTTAATGGCGGTGTCTTCTTGTTTTTGATACTGACTGTGGCCGCTTTGTTTACGCCGGGTTTTTAGATGAATCAATTCACGCTTTGGCTGTAATACCGACTGTACCGCCAACAACGCTTGGTTAAGGTGTTTTTCCGCTTGTTTTTCCGGAATGGTTTTCGGCGGCTGGTACTCTTGCACCACCACATGATCGTGATAACAATCCACCGCTACCGAGTATTCAGGGATATCGGCGTCATAAATACGGTAGCAGTCAATATCCTCTTGATTTAACCATGATTTTAATTTAACTTGATTTTTCTTTAACCGATTGGCCATCATTTGGGCCGAAGCCGGTAAAGCAAAATGTTGTTTATCGGGCACGCTTAAGCGATTGGCTTTGTTTATGGTCATTAAGCGTAATTGTACCGGTATGCGGCCATTAAAAAACTGATAAGCACCCTCTACTTTAAAGCCCAACAGCCAGGCCATGGACTCATCCGGTGTTAAGATCGCAGCTTCGGCTTCACGCACATTGTTGGCCAACCAATGCGACAATTGACGCCAGCTGGACAAATAATTCTTTTGTAAACGCACCCCATATGGCGGATTGGTGACGATTAAATTATTACGCGGTGGGATTTTAAATTTGTCCAGCGTTTGGTAGTGAACACTAATGCGCTCACCACCGCTGATTTGGCGGCTGTTTTGTTGCGCCAGTTCAATCGACTTTTTATGGTGATCAACACCAATAATTTGACCACGATAAGTGGCTGCGGCCAGTTCATGCCGTTGCCTCGCCTCATCTTCCAGTTGATGCCACTGATTGACATCAAAATGTTGCCAACTGAACAAGGCATGGCTTTTATAATTCAAATTCGGTGCCAAATCGCTGGCCATCGCCCAGCCTTCTAATAATAAAGTGCCTGAGCCACACATCGGATCAATGAGATGATAATGTTGTGCGGCTTTGTCCGGCCAGCCGGCTCGAATCAGTAACGCTGCCGCTAAATTTTCCTTTAACGGCGCCAAGGTGTTTTCGCTGCGATAACCCCGCTGATGTAAACTGTGGCCGGTGATATCCTGATACAGGCTGAGTTGCTTATGATGCAAATGACCGTATACACTTAAATGACCATCATTTTTCACTACTTTGGGTCGTTGCTCATAGAACGCAGAAAGCTGATCAACCACCGCATCTTTCATCACTTGTGACGAAAAGTGGGTGTTGTTGAGCGATTCACTGGTGCCTGAAAAGCGCAGTGACAGGGTATTCGGAAATTGGCGGCACAAAGATCGCCATTGAATACCACTGGCCGCTTCGTATAAATCGTGTTTGTTACGGCATTTAAAATCACCTAATTTGACCATTATTCGATTGGCCAAACGGCTCCACATTATAAGACGGGGTAAATCTTGAGCGTCCATACTGAAAAACACCCCGGCGAGGGCCTCTTTCACATCTTCACCGCCCAAATCAATGATTTCTTGTTTCAGTAACAATTCCAGTTGCTTGGGACAGGTGGCAAACGCGTCAATCCTCATGAGGAAGCGCTGCTGTCTATGTGAATATCTATGGCAGCCACCATATCGTCGGCTTTTTTACGGGCCGCATTGAGTGATCTGGCACTGGCTAAACACACCCCCAATCGGCGGCGTCCGTTAATCTCCGGCTTGCCGAACAAACGCACTTGGGTACCGGTTTGGCTTAAGGCCTGCTCAAGTCCGCTAAAACGAATTAAATCACCCCGGCCCTGGCCCAATAACGGTTTTGACACGCTCGGCTGATAACTTTTAATGGCCGGAATCGGAAGCCCCAATACCGCCCGCAAATGCAACGCAAACTGACTTAAATCCTGTGAAATCATGGTCACCATACCGGTATCATGCGGTCTGGGTGAAACCTCTGAAAAAATCACATCTTCACCACGAATAAAAAACTCCACCCCAAACACACCCCAACCACCCAAAGCTGCGGTGATTTTTTCTGACATTTCCCGCACTTTGGCCAACGTGGTGTCGGTCAAGGCCTGCGGTTGCCAGGACTCAATGTAGTCGCCTGATTCCTGTAAATGACCGATGGGTTCACAAAATGACACGCCTGCGGCATGTTGTACCGTCAATTGGGTGATTTCAAAGTCATATTTAATAAAAGACTCAACAATCACTTCACCGGCCCCGGCGCGCCCGGCTTCCTGACTTAATTGCCAGGCGGCCTCCAATTGGTCTAATTCACGCACGATTGACTGACCTTTCCCTGAAGAGCTGATAACCGGTTTCACCACACAGGGTAAACCAATGTCGTTAACAGCCCGGCAAAATTGATCGTAGGTTTCAACAAATTGATAATCACTGGTTTCCAAACCCAGTTCCTTGGCCGCCAGATCGCGGATTCCTTTGCGATTTAAGGTTAAATCCGCAGCCTTGGCGGAGGGCACCACTTTAAAACCCGCTGCTTCGGCTTTCACCAAAGCCTTAGTGGCAATGGCCTCAATTTCCGGCACAATTAAATCCGGTTGTTCTGCCTTGATTAGTTTGGCTAATTGCAGCGCATCCAGCATATCAATCACCCGAAATTCATTCGCCACCTGCATCGCCGGTGCATTGTGATAACGATCGACGGCCACCACATACAGACCCATGCGCTGGGCTTCGATGGTGAATTCTTTGCCCAGTTCCCCCGAGCCCAGTAACAATATTTTGACAGGTTGTTGCCGTGAGTGTGAAAAATATTCTGACATGCTTAATCGGTGACAAAAAAGCGCCCATTATAGCATTGAACCTGTACTTCTTTTTACTGGAAAACTGCCCGGCTAAGCGGTATCATGACACTTTTTTTAAAAACCAAGACAGACCATGAAAAAATTGATGCTTATCATCGGCGTACTCATGAGTTGTACACTCATGGCCGACAACACCCTGGTAAAAATGCAAACCTCAGAAGGTGATATTTACCTAAAACTGTATGACGACAAAGCACCCAAAACGGTGGCTAATTTTTTACAGTATGTGAAGGATGATTTTTATGACGGTACCATTTTTCACCGTGTTATCAGCACCTTTATGATTCAGGGCGGTGGTTTCAACGAAGATTTACAGCGCAAACCCACCCGTGCTCCGATTGACAACGAAGCTGACAATGGTCTTAAAAATAACCGCGGTACCATTGCCATGGCACGCCTGCCCGATCCCCATTCGGCCACCGCGCAGTTTTTTATCAACGTCCAGGACAATGCCGCCTTAAATTTCACCGGCAAACAAAACACCAACACCTGGGGCTATGCGGTGTTCGGTGAAGTGGTGCAAGGCATGGATGTGGTGGATGAAATTCGTTTTAAAGAAACCGGGGCTAAACCGCCCTTCCGGCAAGATGTACCATTAGAAAACGTGGTCATTAAAGACATTTCGGTAATCAAAGAATTACCCGTTGATGGCGAACAATAAAACCTTGTTTATTGCTGATTTACATTTATGTCAGCAACATTCTGAAATCACGGAGCGATTTGTCCGGTTTTGTCGCGAACAGGCAAGTCAGGCGGACAAACTCTATATTTTGGGTGATTTATTTGAATACTGGTTGGGCGATGATGCTGTGGATGACATCGCCCAAACCGTTCAAGCAGAATTAAAACAATTAAGCGATTCAGGTTGTCAATGTTATTTTATGGCCGGTAACCGTGATTTTTTACTGGGTGAATCTTTTGCGGCCTCTTGTGATTTAACATTATTGCAAGAACCCCATATCATCGACCTCTACGACCGACCTGCTTTACTGGTGCATGGCGATGCAGAATGCACCGATGATGTGGCCTACCAAAAAGCCAGACAGCAACTGCGCGATCCTCAATGGCAACAACAATTCCTGGCCATGCCCATCGAAAAGCGCATTGAATTTGCCCAACAAGCCCGACAACAAAGCCGCGAACACACCGGTCAGGCCGACATGACCATTATGGATGTTAATCAAGATGCCATCGAAAAACTATTTAAACAACATAATGTTGATTTGCTTATTCACGGCCACACCCATCGACCGGCTGTGCACCAGCATGGAAAAAACACCCGCATTGTGATGGGTGACTGGCACCATCAAACCCATTATCTTGAAGCTTTGCCAACAAATTTGCGCTTAATTAATTATTAAATTTCATCCTTGATGCAAGGCGTGGCTTTAAGGGTGATTCATGCTAAAATGCGCCACTGTTATTTTAGTATAGAGATAAGAGCATGACAGTGATTGACCAATTACACACATTACAAGCCGCCGCCGGCCAGAAACTAACCCACGGTTTAAGCGAAGATGTTTTGAAATCTTTTATTGAGAAAGACCCCAATCTGACAGAAGCCATCAACAATGCCATGGAGCAGTATGGTTTTATTAAACAGCACTACCCCGACATTATCGATTTAGATGAAGTCGATCAGGTGGCCTTTGTACAACAATCATTTGTCAACTTTTACGCCGGTGATGCGGTAAATCCCTATGTGGCGCTGGCGGCCAAAGGTCCCTGGATCGTCACTTTAAAAGGTGCCGTGCTACATGACAATGGCGGTTACGGCATGTTGGGCGCCGGTCATGCCCCGGATTATGTGTTAAAAACCATGGCCAAACCCCATGTGATGGCCAATATTATGACCGGTAATATTTATCAACGACGCTTCACCGATTTATTACAAAAAGAAATTGGTGTTAAGCGTGACCAGTGCCCATTCAGTCATTTTATTTGTATGAACTCAGGTTCTGAAGCGGTCACGGTGGCTTCGCGTATTTCTGATGTAAATGCCAAAAACCTGACCGGCCAAAAAGGTGAACATTACGGTAAAACCATTAAAATTATGGCTTTAGAAGGGGCATTCCATGGTCGCACCGATCGTCCGGCACAATATTCCGATTCTTCTTTGAAGTCCTACAAGAAAAATTTGGCTTCGTTCCAGGGCCGCAATAATTTAATCACTGTACCCATCAATGATATCGATGCTTTAATTCAGGCTTTTGATCAGGCTGCTCAGAACAATGAATTTATTGAGTCTTTTTTTATGGAGCCGGTCATGGGTGAAGGTAATCCCGGGGTGGCTTTAACCCCTGAGTTTTATGCCAAAGCCCGGGAACTGACCGAAGAACATGGTTCTTTATTATTGATTGATTCAATTCAGGCCGGTCTGCGTGCCCAGGGTTGTCTGTCCATTTGTGATTACCCCGGTTTTGAAGATTTACCGGCGCCGGATATGGAAACCTATTCAAAAGCACTGAATGCCGGGCATTATCCGCTGTCTGTTCTGGCCATGAACGAAAAAGCCGCTGATCTGTATGTTGTCGGTATTTATGGGAATACCATGACCGCCAATCCCAAAGCTCTGGATGTGGCTTATGAAGTGCTGACCCATATGACACCGGAAATTAAGCAAAATATCCGCGAAATGGGGCAATTATTTAAACAAAAATTAAATGCACTAAAAGATCGTTTAAATGGTGAAATCACAGACGTCCAAGGCACCGGCTTATTATTTTCCTGTGAACTCAGTGATGAATTTAAAGCCTATGGTGAAGGCAGTATTGAAGAATACCTGCGTTATCAGGGTGTTGGCGTGATTCACGGCGGTGAAAACTCTTTGCGTTTTACGCCACATTTCAAAATCACCGAAGCCGAAGTGGATTTAATTGTTGATGCGGTTGAACAGGCTCTGTTAAACGGCCCCAAAAAAGTGACTGAATAATATGCAATCCCATTCCATAAAATCATTACTTAACGGTCAGTTGGATACGGGTCAAACCGTTGAAATCAAAGGCTGGATTCGCACCACCCGCGATGCCAAAGGGTTTTCCTTCTTGGTGGTCCACGATGGTTCTTGTTTCGACGGCATTCAGGTGGTGGCCGATGAATCTTTGTCTAACTACAGCACTGAAGTGGTCAAATTATTTACCGGTTGTTCGGTTATTGTCACCGGCGAACTCACTGAATCCGGCGGCAAAGGCCAGAACCTTGAAATTAAAGCCGACGATGTGACTGTGGTTGGCTGGGTTGAAAACCCGGACAGTTATCCGGTTCAACCGAAACGCCATACCATGGAATTCTTGCGTGAAGTGGCGCATTTACGACCCCGCACCAACACCTTTAGTGCCATGATGCGGGTTCGCAACACCATGGCCCAGGCGGTGCACCAGTATTTTAATCAACGCGGTTATCTGTGGTTGCACACCCCGATTATCACCGCCAGTGATTGTGAAGGTGCCGGTGATTTGTTTCGGGTCAGTAACCTTGATTTACTGAACTTACCCAAAACCGACAAAGGCGAGGTTGATTTCAGCAAAGACTTTTTCGGCAAAGAAACCTATTTAACCGTGTCCGGCCAACTCAACGCAGAATCTTATGCCTGTGCCTTAAGTAAGGTTTACACCTTCGGTCCAACATTCCGTGCTGAAAACTCACACACTCAGCGACACCTCGCTGAATTCTGGATGATAGAACCGGAAGTGGCGTTTGCCGATTTAAATGATATGGCCTCCCTGGCAGAAGACTTCCTGAAATTTCTGGTGGCTCAGGTATTACAGCACAACGCCGATGACATGGCCTTCTTTAACAAATTTGTCGATAAGGGCTGTGTCCAACGCTTAGAAACCTTACTGGACGACAACTTTGAGCAGGTTGATTATGCCGATGCGCTGGATATTCTGCACAAAGCCGATGTGAAATTCGAATACCCGGTGAAATGGGGGCTTGATTTACAAACCGAACACGAGCGCTATCTCACCGAAAAGCACTTTAAAAAACCGATTGTAGTCAAGAACTACCCGGAAGAAATTAAGCCTTTCTATATGCGGCTTAATGATGATAAGAAAACCGTGGCCGCCATGGATGTACTGGTGCCGGGCGTCGGTGAAATCATGGGTGGCTCACAACGTGAAGAACGCCTCGATTACCTGTTAAACCGGATGAAAGCCCATAACTTAGACGAAGCCGAATACAAATGGTACACCGATCTCAGACGTTACGGTACCGTGCCCCACTCCGGCTTCGGCGCGGGCTTTGAGCGTTTAATCAGTTATGTTACCGGCCTGTCGAATGTTCGCGATGTCATTCCATTCCCGCGTACACCCGGTAACATTAAATTTTAATAAAAATTAAATAAAAACCGGCCATTAATTCAGGCCGGTTTTTGACTGTCCGTACTTTCAAAAATCTTATCCGCCGATGCGGCAATAAACCCCTGATACAAACGACCATTGGATTGTGGGTAACGCTTAGCAAACTCATAAAAGCAGCCCGGAATGGTGTGTTCCGTGTCGCTGAATTCAACATGCACCATATCCGCCAGGGTTGAAGATTGTTCCAGTAACTGTTCCGGCGTGCCTTTCACCAGACCGCCTGATTGATTTAACCGAAAGCCCTGATCCTGCAAAAAAGCATTCAAGGATTCAATCTCAAAGAAGGTCAGTAAATGATTAATCGACACCGTAAAGTGATTAGCGCGATAACCAAACGCCGCCGTCCAGGCGGCATATTCACTCACCTGAACTAACTGAATATAATCAGCAAAGGCTAAATCCCAGGGACGACCACTGAATAAAAAATCAATCTCTCCGGTCAATGCCGGATTAACCTGATCATCCAATCCGGCCACAACGGCCTGTAAATCATCCGGCAGGGATTCAATATTCAATTGGCTGAGAAATATCTTCGGATGATTGGGGTCATCCTGATGTTCAAAGTGAACTGCGGTCAGGTTTTTTTGGGTAAACGCATAATCACCTTTGACTCGATAACCCAGGGTTTCAATTACAGGAACCAGTGCCTTTAAGCCCAGTTTTTCCGTCCCAAAAGTCCGTAAAGCCACATGATCATTCACCGGCTGCTCACCCCGCTCAGCCAATAACTGATGAATCGCCGCCGCCTGCGGTGTAATCGCCGTATACTGCTGCCACAACGCCTCAAAAAATTGATTAACCATATTTTTTTAAAGGTTTAATTTAACCAATAGTGTAATTTCAAACATTAGAGTAAAGCACCTAATTGAAGATATCTTCGCATTAATCTGTGTTAGCCAATACGTTTCACTAAAAGGGTGTGATTAGACCACAAAGGACACAAAGATAGAATAATTAAATATTGGATTTTATGCCCGCTGTGAAAATTTTCATGAACTTCATGTTAAAAAAATTACCACAGAGACACAGAGGTCACAGAGATAAAGACTTATGCAAGGTATTACACAGTTATACCAGCCTGTAGGGCTATTCAGCATTAAGTATGCGTTAAAAAACAGTCTACTTTCTGACCTCTCAGAAAACTTCTGGATACACGTGGTAAAAAAATATTAATAACCAAGTAGCCACATATCAAACCCATCATTAAAATTTATTTTCAAAGACTCCTGGTACCGGTACGACCAACGCTTAAGCTAAAAAAGCTAAAAACATAATGATTTACGAGCGTACAAAACCGCTTACTTGGTAAGGTTGCTGAGAATGGCGCATGAGCTATGTTTACAATTAAACCAACTAAACTAAAACTCTGTGTTGTTCTCTGTGCCTCTGTGGTGAATCATTAAAAGATAACCACAGAGGCACAGAGATCACAGAGATAAGATGTTGGTAGAAAAACATCGTCTGTTAAATTGATGCAGTCTGGTAACCAGTGTCTTTCAAAACACAAAATAAAGAATAACAAAAAAAACAACTTTGTGTTCTTTGTGAAAACCTTTGTGAACTTTGTGGTTAAAAAAACAGCTTTAAATTAGATTACCACCCAATTAAGCACACTATCTGACTAATTATTATTTTCTTCCAGCTTCGCCCAGGAGTCGCGCATGGTGACGACCTGATTAAAAACCGGTTGGTCAGTTTCGTGGGTTTTGTCGCGTTTGAAGTAAGCGTTGCGTTCAAACTGATAAACAGCATCCTGGTCGGCTTCAAGTAAATATGGTTCCACCAGGGCATCTTTTAAAACGGTCAGTGAATCGGGGTTGATGGCGTCTAAAAAGTTATCCAAGCTGGCCGGATTCGGGTGGTTAAACAGGCGGTCGTATAAACGCACTTCGATGTTTTTGGCGTGCTTGGCCGAGACCCAATGGATGGTGCCTTTGACTTTGCGGCCGTCGGCGGTGCCGCCGCGGCTTTCGGGGTCATAGGTGCAGCGCAGTTCGACCACTTCGCCCTGCTCGTTTTTAATGGCTTTTTGGCAAGTGATGTAATAAGCATGGCGCAGGCGCACTTCACGGCCTTCGGTGAGGCGGAAGAATTTGCGGTTGGCGTTTTCTTTGTAGTCACTTTGTTCCACATAGATTTCCCGGCCAAAGGGAATTTCACGCTCGCCATAGCTGTCATCCTGTGGATGATTGGCTCCGGTGAGGATTTCTTCTTTGTCTTCGGGGTAGTTTTCGATCACCACTTTTAAGGGTCTGAGGACACCCATAACCCGTGGTGCAACTTTATTAAGATGACTGCGTAAGATATCTTCCAGAACCGTCATGGAAATCACTGATTCACTTTTACTGACGCCGACACGTTTAATAAATTCACGGATGGCGGCCGGTGGATAACCACGGCGGCGCATACCGGATAAGGTACTCATACGGGGATCGTCCCAACCGTCAACCACATTATTTTCAACCAATTGATTCAACTTTCTTTTTGAGGTGATGGTAAAGGATAAGTTCAGTCGTGAAAATTCAATTTGTTGCGGATGATTCGGAATACTGATGTTATCTAAATACCAGTCATATAACGGCCGATGATCTTCAAATTCCAGGGTGCACAATGAATGGGTGATACCCTCAATGGCATCAGAAATACCATGAGTAAAATCGTACATCGGGTAAATACACCAGCTATCGCCGGTGTGAATATGGTGTAAGCGACGAATTCGGTAAATCACCGGATCACGCATATTGATGTTGCCGGACGTCATATCAATCTTAGCCCGCAGGACCCGACTGCCATCAGCAAACTCACCGGCTTTCATACGTTCAAATAAATCCAGATTCTCAGCAATGCTGCGTTCACGGAAGGGGCTGTTTTTACCGGGTGTATTAAAATCACCGCGGTTTTCCCGAATTTCTTCAATCGACTGGTCATCCACATAGGCCAGACCCTTATTAATTAACTCAATGGCGTAGTCATATAACTGATCAAAGTAATCTGAAGCATTATGTTGTAATTCGCCCCAGTCAAAGCCCAGCCATTTCACATCTTTCCGAATGGCCTCGGCATATTCGGCGCTTTCTTTTTCCGGATTGGTGTCATCAAAACGTAAATGACAAACGCCGTTATAATCAGCAGCGACACCGAAGTTCAGGCAGATGGATTTGGCATGGCCAATGTGCAGATAACCATTGGGCTCAGGTGGAAAGCGGGTGACGATATCCGTGTGTTTACCGGAGGCTAAATCGGCATCAATGATTTGGGTAATAAAATTTTCAGTTACGTATTTGTCAGTCATGGAATTTACCATCGAAAAAGCTGAATTAAGCGGTGTATTTTGGCAGTTATGGCCGCAAAAATCGACCTTTTGTTGTGGCTAATCGCTATTATTCGACTTGAAAAACGGCCCCGTCATCTAATCGAATGGCAGTTAAGGCGCCACCCCACACACAACCGCTGTCAAGGGCATTAATTTTACCGTACTGGTAAAACCCTAACGTTGACCAGTGGCCAAAATAAAGCGGTTTAGTCAACTGACTTTGATCCAGGTATTCAAACCAGGGTTTCAGCTCTTTTTTATCGGTGGTGGCCATTTTCTCATTTAAATCAAGTCGTCCTGCTGAATCCACAAAGCGCATTCGGGTGCAGCTGTTAATGATAAAACGCCAGCGTTCAGTGGATTTTAAATCCTCCTGCCAGCAATCAGGCTTATCACCGTACATGTGTTTCAGGACTTTTTCTGGCTTGGTTTGTAATTTTTCCACGGCCCAGTCTGTATTTTCTTTAAATGTGTTCATATCCCAGAATGGATAGATGCCCGCATGGCTTAATAAGCCCTTGGATAAATCAATGTGTAAAGGGCATTGTAATAACCAATCCATCAGCAAGCGACAATCCGTGGCGGCAAATATGGCTTTAAATTCAGGATTTTTAGCGCGTTTTTTGGGGAAAAAATAACGGTATAACAAACTTAAGTCGTGGTTGCCTAAAACGGTTTGGCAGTTCGCCTGTCGGGCATAGATCCAACGCAAAACAGCCAGGGATTGACCGCCGCGATTGACCAGATCACCGAGAAAATACAGGCGGTCACAATCGGGATTAAAATCAATTTTTTTGCGCAGTGCCATTAAGGCGTCATAGCAACCCTGCACATCACCGATGACATAATCAGCCATGATTAACAACCGTAGCGTTTACGATAATCAGCCACCCGTCGGGCATCGCCACTGCCTTCTGGTAACATGGCCATTAAATCGTCAAGTCCGGCTATGGCGGTGGTTT
>CAZLAW010000018.1:0-25910 GCA_964557625.1 uncultured Marinicella sp. | reverse complement strand
TCACGGTGCTGTCAGTGCTGCCGATTTGGTGGTTATTAAAAGCCACTGCCATCAGACGCAGCTCACCATTAAAGTATGGCAACTTAAAGTCAATCTCGGCTTCACCTTGGGCGTTCAGTGGTACTTTATCGCTTAATAAAGATACAATTTGTACTTCTGATTTGGGTTTGTCACCGCCGCGGCTGATGTCGGCGTCACCACCAAACTTTTGCACCGCTTTCTTGGCATCAATCAGCGCAATTAAGCGGCCGTACATATCATGAATCGCCGGTGCATACTGGCGCGGATCGAAGAACCAGGCAAACGGATCCGGGGTTTTAAATTGACTGACATTCAAGACACCGGTGTCCACCGCAGCCAGCGTCACAAAGCTTTGTTGTTGTGTGTTAGCGTTAAGATTATTGACTTTAAGCTGAACTGTAAAATGTTGATCGGGTAAGACTTTGGGCTGATGGTTGAGCTCGATTGCGAGTTGTTGGTCTTGTTTATCCAGCGGCACATGAATAATTCCCAAAGCCCGTTGCGGTAGGTGTTTACGTTTCGGTTGCCCGGCTTTAATGACCGTAACCACAGCGTAAATGTCCTGACGGTGCCAGTTTTGGTCAATGGGTATCTTTATTTCAGTGCTTGCTTGATCTAAGGTCTGCACCTGATGCCACAGCAATTCATCTGATTCCACGGTAATCAATGCGGTTCCGGCAAACGGCGCTTGAACACTTAAGGTGGCACTTTCACCGGGCGTCACCGCATGATGCTGCCAATTGAGCTTCACCTGATCAGGTTTTTCAGCTTGTAAATTATTCGGATCATACCAGCGCCAACCGGCAAAAAAGCGGTAAGAACTGAGGATATTTTGTTGTCCATCCCGCACTTCTAATCGGTACTGGCCGTATTGCAAAGGCAACTGGATTTGTACCGCCTGGGCCGCGGTTAAGGGTTGCATGGCACTGTAAACAGTTTGCTCCTCATCGCGGTTACGATAGGCCCAGCCATCATCACCCCAATGCCAATAGCGCTGGCTGTTTTCCTGAACCAGAACCACCTGGGCATCAGCCATATCAATTTGCTCGCCGGCTTGATTAACCGCTATTAATTCAAAACCATTGGCGGTATTCGGGTCGGCAAAGCGGCTGTCCCATAAAGGCTTAATGCCGACAGCACGGTCATGGGGCCAAACCTGCAAACGACTGTAACGCGACAAAGGTCGGCCACCGGCTTCATAAACATTGACATGGGCCGTCAGATTGAGTGGAAATTGTGTGTCCTGCCATTTATTTGGAATGATTAAGGTGCCTGTCCCGGCTTCATCCAATTTGGCTGTATCGACGGTAAAGCTGTCGTTGAATTCTTTGTAATGGTTAGCACCAAAAACAAAATCATCGTAATCTTCAAACAGCTTTTGTGCAGAAGACAATGTTACTGTGGCATCAAAGCGGTTTTCAGCCGCCGGTGCACCGTATAAATAGTCTGCCTGGATATTAATTTTGGCGCTTGCGTCCGCCGGAACCTGTTTATGTTCAGGTTTCAGGGTCATTGTCAGACGTTCAGGCATAAAGTCCTCAACCGAAAAATCATATTGAAAACGGCGTTTATCCGTCAAATGCACCACAAACTGCCATTGTCCGGTCATGGCATTGTCCGGTAACTCAAACGTTGTGCTGTAAAAACCCTGATCATCACCGGCCCAGTTAAAATGTCGTATGACCCGATTATCGGGACGTTTAACATCCACGGTCAGCGGTAAGGCGCGTTCAAAGTGACCGGCATCATTGCGCAATAAGCCATTTATATGGACGGTTTCGCCGGGTCGATAAAGATCTCTGGGCGCATATAAGAACAATTCCTGGGCCTGATAATGGCGGCCGCTGATCGGATATTCAGTTAAGTCGAGTTTGGGCTCGTTGAGTCGGAGAATCTGAATTTGCTGGTCTTTTTCAGCGACGATAAATTGGGTTTTATCACGTTTTGAAGTGGCTAATTTCGCAAAACCAGCGGCATCGGTGACCGCTTCGGCCTGAACGTTGCCTTTGTGGTTATAGGCGGTCAGTTTGACGTTTTGATAAGGTGCGGCTTTGGGCAGTTGTTGCACAAACACGGCCATCGAATCGACGTATTGGCGGCTGTGTAAGGCGATATCGGTTTGAATAAACCAGCTGCTGGCATAATCATAATCGTAGCTTTCAGCGCCCATCATGGTGACAAAATAGACCCCGGCCTGAGTGATTTCATCAATGCCCTTAATCGGCAACTGATGTTGTTCTGTTTTGTTGGCGGTGCTGTTTAAATCATATTGCGCGGTATAAGCCAGATCGGCCATTTGGGCTAAATCACGCAGCTGATAGGTACTGGTTTTGTGTGGGTTTTGCAAAAACTGATGCAATTGATTTCGATGAACCCGCCAGAACTTGACATCCACGGCATTCACATTAACCGCTTCAATCGGCAGTGCCTGATCGCCGGAAAGTAAGGTATAACCTTGTGAAACAAATCGCACCGACTGTTGGGCCGGTTGGGTTTTAATGTTCTTCTGATGATTTTGACTGAGTGTTTTACCGGTTTCAGATTGCAATGATTGACTGATCTTGATGGTATAGTCGGTATCGGTTTTAATAAACGGATAATACAAAGCCAAACCCTGTTCATCGACGATCCAGGCCGGCTGAATCCCCTGCCCGGCTTCTGTGACTTGTATTAATTGATTAAAATCCTGGTTTCGATCCAGCGGTTGATTAACATTAATCTGTAATGCCGCGGTGTTGTCATAAATCCCCTCAGAAATATTCAGGACCTGAAACTCACCGTTATGGCTAAGAGAAATTTGAGTGGAATCAGTGGCGGATTTTTGATCTTTGTTGGCTTGATCATGTTGTGTTTTGGTGACTTGGCTGTTGGTTTTCTGCTGCGATTGCTTATCGTCCGAATCGCCGCAGGCCGTTAGACCCAATACCACTAAAATAAACGTCCATTTGAATTGTTGCATTGTTTTTACCCATAATTAATTGTCTTAACCCATTGTAGCCAATGAATCTGACAAGAAAATGAATAATTCGGGCAAACCTGTGAATTCTGTGATTTAAATCACAACCAATATTAAACATTAATTATGTTTCTTAATTTTCACCGTATTCCAGAACTGTTGCTTGGTTTTGGGTAGGATAGATTTGAGATGGGTGTTGAGATTAGTGTTAAGAGGGATTGGGTGGTTGGTGATGTAGTTATAAACATCGGCGGGGGTGAAGGTGGTTTTATATTCGGGGCGGACGGCTTGGCTGGTGGCGTAGCACAGGTTCTCGGAATCGGAAGTTTCATGAGCAAATGACATGCCTGTCCTTTGTTCCAGGGCGCGGATAAAGTCGAAGCCTGGACTGTCTTTGTCGTAGATACGAATCATGGCTCTAACGATTTCTTCTGCGGATATGTCAGGCATGTCGGTGTGGGTTTAACATGGCGTGAATCATAATAGTTTTTGTATAGGCAGCCAGCCGATGAGGGTCAGCATCATGCGGTGTAAGGCGGTGCTGTTGGGGTCTTTATGGTAGACCTTGTTGTTATCAGGGCTTTGGTATTCAAGCCAAATGATGTCACAGTCTTGGTCGAGCTCTAAGCGGTAGGCTTGTCGCTGCAGGTCTTGTTGGAAGTGTTTGTGAATGTTTTGCGCCAATTGGGGGTTATCAATGACGACACCCATTTCGGTGTTGAGTCTGGCTGAGCGGGGATCAAAATTAAAGGAACCGACAAACACCAGACGATTATCCACAGCAAATGTTTTGGCGTGTAAGCTGGCACCGGAGGAACCCATAAAGCCCAGATCGGCTTTATTTTCTTCAATGGCGTGATTAACTTTTAATTCAAATAGCTGGACACCGGCTTTTAATAAGGGCTTGCGGTATTTGGCATAGCCGGCATGCACCGGTATAACATCATTGGCTTCGAATGAGTTAGTGAGAATACGTACCTTAACGCCACGGGCGGTCAGATCTGCGAATAAGTTGACAGATTTGGCGGGGACAAAATAAGGTGTCACTATGTCTACCTTTGATTGAGGCGATTCTAAAATTTCGCCTAATCGGGTGACCATCAGGACATCTTTTCTGTTCACGCCCAATGACTTTTTGGGGTGATCACTGATGAGGGTTACGTCTGACCAGGTGGTCACAATATCATGATTTGGGATGGCTTGAGCTAAATTGCTGTCTATGATGGCCTGTCGATACGCGAGGTATTGTTGCGATTTTTTCAGCGGTTTAAATGCCTGTCCCAGGAAATCCATATCAATTTTGTTTGGGCTGATGATTTGATCAGCCGGAATGGCCAGTTGGCTGTTATAAAACAGGTCGAAGTTAGCGGCAATATCGGGAGTAACACGACCAATGGTTAAGACATCCAGGTCATTGTAGTGGCGGTTTAAACCGGTATCAAAATATTCATCACCGATATTTCGACCACCCACAATGGTGGCCAGGCCATCGACAATCATGGCTTTGTTGTGCATGCGGTGATTGAGGCGAAAGAAATCCCAGGTAAAATTGATCCACTTCAATTGGCGTACGACGAACGGGTTATACAGTCTGACATCAATCAGTTCATGTTGATTCAATTGGTTGAAAATGGCATCCAGACCATCGATGCCATTATCATCCAGCAATAAGCGCACCCGCACCCCGCGATCAGCGGCTTTTTTTAAGGACTGTAATAACCACAAGCCGGTTAAATCATTGTGCCAGATGTAATATTGGGCATCGATGCTGACCTGGGCCTTTTCAATCAGCAATAAGCGCATAATAAAGGCATCCAGTCCACTGGCCAGGGGTTTAATGCCGCTTTGCCCGGGATGTTGTTCCGACAATTTATTGATATATTGCGCCCATGGGCTGGTATTGGGTGCTGTCAGCACGTAGCTGTCGAGTCGGTTTTCAATGGATGGCAGTGTGAATAATTGCCGCGCCACCAGCACATACAAAGCAAACAACAACAATGTAATGACCGAAAATTTGATTGTTTTGAGTACCAGACGTTTCATGATGAGATGGGCTTAAGCAGATCTTGCCATTGGTGTTCATTGAGTTTTAAACCGCTGTTTTCAGCGGATAACAGCTGCGAAGCGAGTTCACTCTTTTTCTGTTGCATATTATAAATCTTTTCTTCAACGGTACCCCGGCTAATCAGTTTATAGACAAACACCTGTTTATCCTGACCAATCCGATGGGCACGGTCACTGGCCTGTTGTTCAGCCGCCGGATTCCACCAGGGATCATAGTGAATCACAGTGTCAGCGGCAGTCAGGTTAATGCCCGCGCCACCCGCTTTTAAGCTGATGAGATACACGGGGACTTCTTCATTTTGAAAACGTTTGATGTCTTTTGTACGTTTTTTGGACGGGGTTTTACCGGTCAAGGACAGATAAGGTATGTCGATGTGGTTAAGTTTTTCTTCTATTATAGACAACATACCAGTAAAGGAAGAAAAAACCAGGACACGTCTACCCTCTTCCACCAAGTTTGGGATGGCGGTCATCAGCCAGTCAAGTTTAGCTGATGGCGCGTCTTTTTCAACCGAGTCCAATTTAACCAATGCAGGATGGCAACAGACTTGTCGCAACCTCAATAAGGCATTACCAATCAGGATTTGGTTACCGCGGTGATCTTTAAAGGCCTGCTTAATTTCATCCACCATGGTCAGACGGATACTTTCATAGACATGGGCTTGTTGTTGATCTAGGTTGATCATTTTAACGATTTCGTTTTTATCCGGCAGCTCTTTGGCCACTTGAGACTTGGTGCGGCGTAAAATAAACGGTGCCATGCGTTGTTGCAGTTCCTGTAAGCGTTCCTGATTCTGGTCTTTTTCAATCGGGAATTGATAGACTTGTTGGAACAATTTTTCACTACCTAAAAAGCCGGGCATCAGAAAATCAAACATGGACCAGAGTTCGCCCAGATGGTTTTCAACGGGTGTGCCGCTTAAACACAGGCGATGTTTCGATGGAATGGTTTTGGCCGCCTGGGCGGTCTGGGTTTTGCGGTTTTTAATCGCCTGGGCTTCATCCAGAATCAGGTAATGAACCGCCTGTTTTTTTAGGGTAGACATATCACGGTTCATAATGCCGTAACTGGTGACCACCAGGTCATACGCTGACCAGGATTGATACAATGCTTCGCGGTTATCACCGGCTAATATCATGACCTTTAAATCCGGTGTAAAACGTTCGGCTTCAGCCTGCCAGTTACCCAACAAACTGGTCGGCGCCACCAGTAAAGACGGTGATTTAGCGATATTTTCTTGCTTTTGATGCAATAATAAGGCCAGTGTCTGGATGGTTTTCCCCAGACCCATATCATCAGCCAATAGACCATGCAACTGATGCTGTTGTAAGAAACACAGCCAGCTAAAACCTTTTAACTGATAATCACGGAGATCGGCTTTTAAACCGGCTGGCGGGGTGATGGTGGGTAATTCTTTAATTTGTTGGAGTTCTTTGACTTTGGTTTTAATACGGTCATCACCAATCCATTTTAAGCGGCTACCGCCATTTTCCTGAATTTGATGCCTGTCCTTGCTTTTATCCTGGTCTTGCGATTGCCAGTTTTGCTGTAAACGCGCCACTTGCATCAGATGTTGTTCAGGTAACTGAATTTGTTGCTGTTCATTCAATGGGTTGTCACTGTACAGCTCGCCCATGGTGGCAATAATTTGTTTGACTTTAGCGGCATCCAAGCCAATCATTTGGCCGGACTCTAATTGTAAAACCAATTCATTCTGAACCTGTTCAAATTGACCGGTTTTTATCGCTTTGACCAAATACGGCATGATATTGACTTGCTGACCTTCAATTTCAACACCCAATTCCAGAGCATATGAGGACACGCCACCACTTGTGGCTGGTTGTTTATCAACTTTGACGTACCAGTCATCCGCCGATTGACGGTTTAGACGAAAACTGTCATCAAACGTCACATCCCAGCCTAAATCATGCAAAGCCACCATTAATGTGCTCACACGCACAAAATCATCCGGGATATAACGATCGTTAATTTCAAAGCGACTGCTGATGGGTGCTTCGAAATGGGCATGAATCGAATCCAGTTTGTCCAGCAGATACGCATAACCGGCAATCACCGATAATTGTTGTTGATCAATAGTCACCCGACCCCGGCGGACATGGCTTAACGTAAAACTGAAGTCATTGTCACCCACATAAAATTCAATTTGAGCCCAGTCAAAAGAGTATAAAGTTTGCGGTGGCCAGGGAAACTGTAGTTGTTCGCTGTGGATTTTAATACGGGGTTTGATGGATAAGGCTTGTGGCAATTTAATGGGACTGATGTCTTTGGTTTTGCGTGGTATCAGGGCATTTTCGGCCAACACAAAATCATAAGATGCGGTAAGATGACGCGGTTGTTTTCGGTGGGTTGACTGATCCTGAAATTGAATCGGATTGCGATAACAAGCACGCCAAAAGCATCGACCGGTCTCAACCATGGCTTTGATGGTGGCATCATCACGCTGTGGGTCTAGCTTGAGTTGATGGGTTTGGGTCAAGCCATTTTCATGCATTAAGTAAAAAACGTGCTGATCGGCCAGGGACACAAATTTGGGGCGGTTCTTTTGCCACAACAAACTGTTATCAATGTCTTCTTTAATGGTGTAGCGGTCATCCTGACTTAAATAGGCTTTATGGATGGTTACCCTGTAGCCTGAGTTATCATCCATGTCATCCAGCAAATACACCACCCGGTGCCGGGCCATGGGTGGAAAAGGATCATGTTCCTGTTGTTGCATCCAAACCATAAACGTCTGGTTGATGTTCTGCAGGGCTTTAATTTGATGCGTGAACGGCTGGATTCGGTCCAGACGACTGCGATTCAATAAAGCCAAAGCAGCTTTATGCACACAGGCATGCGATGGTCCGCATTGGCACTGACCAATCGATTGATTAATGTTTTTGGGCAGTGGCCAGATCAACTTAACCGCATGGCCGTCAATGACAGCACGACTGATGCCTGTATTACCGGGTTTTTGCCAGTCTTTGAATTGCTTATTAATCAGTAACTGGCAGGCCTGATAGAGCGTCTTCTCGCTGAATAAGCGGCTGATTGATTGACCGGGTCCCTGAAACGCGAGGGGCGTTTTTTGCATACGAAAGTCTCTGTTGTTTTTTAAACCAATCAACCATTATAAAACATCCGCAGCGAAGATGCCCAACGATTAAGGCAATGGATTGTATGCCGACCTCAGTCGCTGCCTGCGGACAGTTCGGCCGAACGTTTCCATGCGGCGGTCACCGCTTGTTTGACAATGTCATCAATCTGCAATTGATTAAATTGGCATAAGGCTGCATGGGTGGTGCCTTGGGGCGATGTCACCTGATCAATGAGTTCTGAAATGGGTCGGTCACTGCGTTCAGCCAACAAGGTCGCTCCCACAGCAGTTTGTTGGGTTAATAATCGGGCATTTTCAGCGGACAAGCCAAGTTCTTCGGCGGCGTTTTGTAAGGCTTTAATAAACATAAAAAAATAGGCTGGCCCACTGCCTGATAAGGCGGTGACAATATCCATATCCGTTTCTTTTGTGACCCACACCGAGGTACCAACGGCATCCATAATCTGTTCACACAGACTGCGTTGTTCTGATGTCACCTGACCGTTGGCAAACATACCTATGGCACCCTGACCGATGGCCGCCGGGGTGTTGGGCATGGTGCGAATAACAGCACCGGGTTGTTGTAACCAATCTTGCATTTGTGCTGTGGTTATACCCGCTGCCACCGAGACCACCAGCGGTTGGGTGTGATGAATGTTGTCACGGATTTCAGTTAAAGCAGTTTTCATCACCTGCGGTTTCACCGCCATCACCACCACATCCGGCCAACCGAAATGTTCGTTATTGTCATCAAACACCTGAATGTTGAACTGTTTGCGGATGTATTCACGTTGGTTGTAATTAGGGTTGGTGGCTTTAATCTGAGCGGTGTTAAGGCCTTTGTTGAGTAAACCGCTAATTAAACTGGTGGCCATGTTGCCGGCACCGATAAAGCGGATTTGTATATCGCGCAGCGTTTTCATGATATATTTTGTGGCTCTTTAGGACACCACAATTCCACTTTAAAACCTTCCGGATCGATAAACCAGCCAAAGTCGCCGTAATCTTCCTGCTCCACTTCACCCACTTGACGGGCGCCAGCCTGCACCACCTGATTGATCATCCCCTGGACATCATCGACAATAAAGTTAAACATAAACCGTTGTCGTGAGGGTGAAAAATAATTCGTATCATTTTTAAATACACCCCATACAGTTTTATCAGCCGGTCGGGCTTTTTCAGGATTAAAAACAGCACAAAACGGCGCTTCTAATTCAAAACCAAGATTTTTTTTATACCATGCGGCTAATTTTTCGGGGTTATTACATTTAAAAAACAGGCCGCCGACCCCTCTGACAGTGTGCATCGTATTGTTTTTATGAGAAAGGGTCGAAATTTTAAATTTGATTCACCAGAATTGCAAACCGGATTGTCGTTCAGTGTGTTTTTCAATGGCTTTGCTTAATACGGCTTCACTGCCGATAAAACAGACCGATGATTTAGCGCGGGTCATCCCGGTATATATGATTTCACGGGTCAACAGGCTGTTATTAAGATTAGTCGGTAACGGTATCAGCACATGTCGGTATTCAGAGCCCTGGCTTTTATGCACAGTGATGGCAAACGCAGTGACCAGTTCTGGCAATAAGTGTACGGCAAATGCACGGTAACCGGTGGTGCCCGGAAACACCGCATACCAGCCTTCACGGCTGTATAAAATAACCCCGATATCACCATTAAACAGTTGTTTATCATAATCATTGCGCTGCATCATAACGACCTGGCCATGGAAATGTTTTTGATCGGCTTCAATTTGCCACTGCTTTTTTAATTGTTGGCTCAAATATTGGTTGATATCTTCTTGTCCCGAGACCCCACGGTTAATTAGGGTAAGAATTTGCTGTTGATTGATGTGTTTAAAAATGGCGTCTAATTGATGGCTGCAAGCACTGATATTGAAGTGGTCAAAATTCAGACAACGCTGTAGATTTTTATGATATTCAGACAGTTCCACATGGTGTTTAAACCAGTGCCATATGAAAGCTAAACCGGCTTCGACACGTTCATATGGTGGCATCCACATCACCGCATTTGGCTTAAATTCGATGTTTTTCGAGGTTAATGGGGTCAAATCCGGGTGCTTAAAGAACCCTTCACTGTCTCCTAAGCGGACACATTCGCTGATATTCTGAATGGCTTGGATGCTGCGATGGGATTGTCGCAGTACGGTACAGTTATCAGCCAATAAGGCAGCTGCATCATGGTCTGTGGTAGTGGGCAATACTTTCGGGTTTTCCACAAAAGTAGCCATCAGTTCAGTTAAAATCGCTGCAAATTCCTGACTTAAACTGAGCCGGTGGTGCTGCGGCGGCATTAAATCTGCCAGTACCGCACCGGATTCCACGGAAGGTAGTTGAAACTGATCACCGACCAAAATAAGCCGACAATGAAGGTCCACTGCTGCCAATAATTCAGTCATTAACTGCAAATCCACCATCGACACTTCATCAATCACAATGACTTGATGGGGTAATTTATGTTCATTGTGATAACGATTGGGTTGATTAAAACGTTGACTTTTTCCGATGAGACGGTAAATCGTCTGGGCTTCAACGGTTAATAACGCGTCGCAGGCTTGACTTGGTTGTTGTTTGAGCTCTGTTTGTAAAGAAGCGGTCATGCGGTAGGCGGCACGCCCGGTGGGTGCTGCCAACGCCATATGCTCAACCTTAATACCGAGTAAATATAAGCATTGCAACAACGATGAAAGCGTGGTGGTTTTACCGGTTCCGGGCCCGCCGGAAATTAGGCTGAAGGGTTGTAAAAGGCCGGTGATAAGGGCCTGAATTTGCTCTTGATTTAGAGGATAGGTTTGGTTTTTTAACACCCTTTCGACAACCTTCTTAATGTCGGATGTGGTGTATTGATGACCCTGATAGGCATGGAGCAAAGCATGGATTTGTTGCTGTAAAACCTGTTCTGCATGATAATATTTTTCAAAATACAAGCATTGATTATGGTCAACAATCACCGGCATTTCAGCCAGTGTCATTTCCGTCAAATTCACGGCCAACTGCGCCCAGTCCAGTAAATTGAAACGTTTTTGATGCTGTTTAAATCGCTTTGATGTCAGCTTGAGGCAAGAAGAACCCCGGTTCACCTCATCCACCAACAGCAACAGGTATAACCAAAAATCACCCGGCAGATTTTTGTCGCGCCATGTTGTATAGCAATCATTCAATAATTGTAAATACGCCGGATCAAGACTGAGTTCATCTGCCAGTACGGCATAATCCGTATCCAGACCGGGTAAGCGCTGTTCTATAAATCGCTTATTCACCTCCAGCAGATTCATATCTTGGTCCCGATTAATGTTGAAAGCTGTTGCCTGGTTTGCTTGTTTTGTTGGTCTAAATCCGTGAACGCATGATAAAAAATACCCTCATTGTTGTCAGACTGACAGTTCATCCCGCGTGAAAAGACGTATAATGCACCTTTAAGGCATGAGTCGGACAAATTGAGCTGTTGGAACCAGGTTTCTACTGCGGCGGCATAAAGATGGAATTGCAGGTCATAATGGTGAAGTTTCATCACCGTGTCTTTTAATACCTGCGGCGTATAGCCTTCGGCATTCAAATTACTTTTCCAATCTAAAATAAAATAATCATCACCACCCTGCCCGTTATCAACCCGGAACAGAAGATCGATGTATCCGGTTAATATGTGGCCTTCATGCTGCCAATGAAAAGCCATTTCGTGTCGCCGGTCTTGCGGTTTAATTGCGCCAAGGGCTTGTCCGGACAGCATGGGTAAGGGTTTTTTCAAAGTATGCCAGACCCATGCAGCCATTTGTTGGCGATAGTCAGCAGGGACTCCGGTGTGTTGATTATCTTGTGTAATCGAGTGGTTTTTCATTTTAAACAACTGCATTTGTGCATCCACCACGGCCATAATGGCCGAATCCTGCCAGACCGCCGTTAACGCATCGTGATCCAACACAGCCGCAAAATCAACATGTTCAAAAATACCGTGTAATACATGTCCGGTGGTGACACCACCCGGAATGGTTGGTACAGCACTTAAGCTTAAATCATCGCGGACCGGTTCATCGTCATGGCTTAGTGATTCACCAAAATGACGTTCATCCTGGGTGTCAAAATCTTGGCTGAATTGACGGCTTAAAGAAGAAAAAGAGTGTATAAAATGACTTCTTGCAGACAGGTTTAACGGACTCTGTGAAAAAGGTACCGTGCTTGGCGTTGGTTGTTGTGTTGTAGTCAAAGTCTCTCCGGCCGGCGACGCGGTTAATACATTGGCGGGCAGGTCATCGAGATGAGGTCTTGCTTTGATACAGCGATGAATATTTTCAATGATTAAATTTTGATAATCTTTTGATAAATAGGATGTACCAACATCAAGATACGGTACAAACACTTTATAAACGGCTCGGGTCAAGGCCACGTAATACAGTTGTTTGAATTCTTTGTGGCGAGTTATATCTTGTAAATCTTTGGATTGTTGGCTGATGTCATAAACGGTGGCACGTTCTGATTCACTGTAAAATTTATGGTAAGAATGCCGTTCAGGCGGGTTGGTTAAACCATCAAAGATAAACACCACCGGGAACTCCAGACCTTTGGCACCATGTTGGGTCATGACTTTAACCGCCGTATGGTCAGTGTCCTGATATTGTTCATCCTCATCCTGTTGGGCGGCAGTTAAGCGCAGTTTTTTATAATAACGGAGCAACTCCGCACAGTTCGCCCGGTTTTGTATGGCATAACGGCACAAGGTATTGGCGATTTTTTCAAGGTTGGCTAACTGCCGACTGTTGTTGCTTTTTTCTGCCCGAAACCGGGTACCGCTGGCTTCAATGAGCCAGTCAAATAAAGCCACCCATTGGCCTGATTTGGCCCAGTTGAGCAATTGATACCACTGTTGATTGACCACACTTACTTGTGTTTCACTTAACCGGTCTGGTTCGATAAAAGCCCGGTTAAAAAACACTGTACATAGCGCGTTATGTACACGGTTTTTGTCATAAGGTTGGTGTAAAGCACTTAAAATCACTTCAAACTGAATCGCTTCAGGTTGGTGGTATAAACCCCGACTTTTTTGCACACTGACCGGTATCTGTTGTGATTTGAACACTTTTTTTATAATCTCACTGTCGCTGTGGCTACGAATCAGAACACAAATATCATCGTAATCTAACACCTTGGTACGTTTAGCCTGGCAAAACTTCAGACGTCCGATTAAACGTGATTGAATGGTGTCTGCCATTAAATCGGCCAGTTCAAAACGCCTGATGGTCACTTTGTTGTCGCCATCCAAAGGGATGTAATTAAAAGCCGCTAAGCCCGAATGATCTCGTTCCAAGCGCGGTAATTCGGGGTGTTCGCAGCGGTCAGCCGCAGCCACATAAATACTGTCTTTCGGATACCAATAGGCCGGACTGTCCACCACCGATTCAGCGGTAAAAAAATGATTAAAACTTGAAATGAGCGCCGGAATACTGCGGTAATTGGTATTTAAGCGGTAAAACTGCGCACCGGTCAGTTGCATTATGGAACGGGCCTGATAATAGGTGTTTACATCAGCGCCGCGAAAACCGTAAATGGATTGCTTCGGATCACCGATGACCCATAAACGGTGTGGACTGTTCGGGTCTGATAAAAACAAATGTTTAAACAGGTGCCATTGATAGGGATCGGTGTCTTGAAATTCATCAATCATGGCCACCGTATAACGTGCACGAATGGCATCAGTCAGCGGTTGGCCAACGTCCTTTTCTTCGTTGCGTAAGATGTCATATAGCTGTCGAATAATCCGATCATAGGTGACCTGACCCTGTTCAGATAAATACCGGGTGACGGCCTGATCCAAATGAGATAAGCACAGCTTAACAATGGCAGATTGGCGATAATTTAGTTGATCAATGATTTGATTAATCAGTTTAAAAACATCCTCTAATTGCCTGCATATTAAAGGATATTTGCCGGTATTATTGTGCCATTGATCATCTTTAAAGGCTCTGGGTGCCTTAAAAAAGAAGTATTCAAAACATGATTTATCCGCCATTGAATGAATCACTTTTTTCACATAGTCCAGCTTTTGTTGGTGCTTAAGCTGTTGATCCGATAAGGTCAACAACAATGGCTTGACACGGTCTGTCCAATTATCAGCCATGGCTTTATTGACGGCCCCACCTTTATTGGTGTGAAGCTTTAAAAACTGTGATTTTAAAGTCGCTAAATCCGATGACAACGCAAAACAAGTTAAATCTGCCAAAGGTTCGGGGTTAAGCGGGTAAATCACATCAAAATCAGGTTTGAGGTGTCTGGCCAACGCCAAAACCGTTGATTTTAAGCGCGCCAGGCTGTTTTTACGGTCAGCGGATAAATAATCTGTAAAAGCCTTTTGCGCGACATCATCGGACGGCCAGGTTCTCACATATTCATTAAAACATTCTTCCAAGACACGCTGGTTGTCCACCAACTCCTGATCAAATATTTGCCCGGATTCAAAGGCAAATTCACGGGTCATACGTTGACAAAAACCATGGATGGTAAAAACGGGTGCTGACTCAATGTGCTGTAACGCTGTTTCAAAGCGTAAACTGATTTTTTCAGTTAAACCGCCTTCAGATAATCGTTGTTTAAGTTGTGAGCGAATACGGCTTTTTAGTTCATTGGCGGCATTGTCGGTAAATGTGGTTAGCAGGATTTTGTCTAACGGCAATCCGTTTTGTTCATCCGCCATCAAACGCATAACCAGGGCCACCATGGTGTAGGTTTTGCCGGTGCCGGCCGACGCTTCAATAACGGCATGACGGTTTAAGTCAATGTCTGCGGCACTGTGAATGACCTGGAACACATCAGACATAGAAATCTCCGGCATCGATGTGATTCAACACGGCAAAAAACAAGCCAAAACGCTGACGGTAATCACGTAAAACATCCTCGCTTGGCGGATAAGACAACAGGCATTTAACTTCATTGTGAGCCGGCGATTGATTACCAGCAAATGATTTGGCCACCTCAGCGGCCTGAGTCAAAGCCCGTTGATAGTTTTCTTTTAACCGGTCCAGCAAAAAAACCGGCAAATTCTGATATGCGAAATATATCGGGTCTTTAAACGGAAAAATCTTGTCCGGCCGATCGGTGTCATTCCGGCTGAATTTAAATGATAAGTCTCTGTACAAACTTAACGGTAAATAGGCATTGTCGCCGTTGATATAATCACGACACAATGCGGTCAAATAATGTCTGACAATGGCTGGGTCAATTAAACTGGCGTCAAAAGTGTGTGTTTGAATTTTGTTCTGAAAAATCAAATGGACTTGATAATTTTCAGCCACCACCAGATCTTCGTGCAACAGCAACAGACACCAGTCTAAAAAAGCCCGGCTCAACAGTTCAAGTGATTTGATTTTGCCGTGACGACCGGCCCGTATGATGATCTGGGCCGCCAATTGCTGCTGTTTATTAACCAATAAATGCGCAATACAGGCACTCAGTGTCAGCGCTTGCTGGTTAATTTCAGTCAATGTCACGGGACCTGAATGTTGTGCCGCAGTTTGTCGGCTGTAAACAGAACCAATCATCAGATTGCCGTGAAGCGGGGTGAACATATTACTTTCGATACACTGTTTAAGTGATTGATATTCCTCAAATTGATTAATCTGCTTTAGTGGCTCAATGGAAGCAAACATAGATATCGGAACACGGCTTTGCCGTAAAAACTGTTGGTATTCATGATCCAGTAAAGTGGCTAAGTCAGCATGTGGCGGATTTGAATCCGGGCTTAGTTTCAAATCAGCTTCCACTGCCCGATTCAGAATCTGATGTTTATCCAGAGGATTGATACTGAGCGGTTCATGGCTGATTAAATCCCTGTCTTCGATGCGGGTCAATACCCCGCCCTGCTGCACAAACAGGGTTTCTGTGGGTTTAATCAGATAATCGCCGAGTTCAGATATTTCAAGGGTAAGTGATGGTTCAGTGGACATCTTCTCATGATTGGCATGGTCCACGCCCTGCACTTCTTCAAGCACAGTCATCTGTTCCAGTTTTCGGTGCTGCCGGGGTGATAAGTCCACTAAATCATCCACCGAAAACGTATCAGAGTCAGTCGTTTGTAACCGATACAACAGATAATCACTGAACAGATGGTTTTGTAACAATGAGCGGTGTTCATGCCGTGCCTGGAGTTTAAAAATATCAACCGGTGTTAAAGGTAAATCAAGTCGCGGTAGGGATTCTGTGTTCTGTTGCTCAAACCATTCAATCACATCGTTAACCACCACACTGGGTAGTAAAGTATCTCCGGTTTTTGAGTCCCGACCCACATAGGACAAAAATAATTTGTCCCGGGTGCTCATTACGGTTTCCAAAAACAGATACTTATTGTTCTCAACCTGATTAATGTCACCGATGCGGCGCGAATAGGCGGCTAAATCAAGGGTGTTGTGCCGAATTTGACCCGGAAATTGAGATTCACCTAATCCCAGCACGTAAGTGATTTTAAAAGGTACCGGACGCATTGGCTGTAAAGCGGCACAAACCACACCACCGGACAGATAACGACCGCGTCCGGCATCCAGATTTGACAACCGATCTGTGAGGTATTGCTTAATGTCATCATCACTGAACATTAAATCCGGGTGTTGGTCTGCCAGTTGTTGTAAATCCCGGTTAACAGTCAGTGCCACGGACTGCTCTTGCGGATAGTCAGGGGGAGTGTGTATAAAGGTATCCACTAAATCTTGCAAGCATTGTTGCCACTGTCGACCGGTACGGGTTTGGTTAAGCATTTTTTTAGACTCATACAGAGCACTCATAAGCACTGAAAAACGCCCTATTTCATGCCGATTTAAGGTACTGTTGTCAGCCTGAGATTGCGCCAAAGCACGATGCAAGCGTCGCAATCCCTGCTGCCAGGTAAACAATCCGCGGGTATCTTCATCGGTCGATTCATAGAGCTGATTAAACCCTCGAAAAATTCCCAAATCTACGGCCGTTTGGAACCAGGCATCAACTTCATCGGGGTGGCTGTCTAAAGCAGTCATAACGCAGGGATTGGTTAACAAGGCAAACACCTCTTCACGAATAAAGTCAGTTTCAAGAACCGTGAGCAGTTGCCTGACCGCACGGGCATACAGACTTTCTTCACCGGCGTTTGAATCACTGATGCTGTAATGCAAGGGGCTGTTAACATGCCGATTCAAGCGTTCAAATACTTGTTCAATAACATAACGGTAGGTGGCCATGTCGGTGACCAACACCGCAATATCAGTTAACTGTAAGGAGCGATCCTGTTTTAATTCATACAGTATGCTGTGATAAACCTGGGTGACCTCAACTTCAATCGATGGTGCGCTGGCCAATTGCACGGTACTTTTTAAGTCAGACAACGATTCATCCGCCGGAATCCGATTTAAAATACCTTGCTGCATGGCACCCAAGGTGCATTTAGGGACTTCAAAGTCATCGGATTGTTCATCTAATAACGTGTCTTGATAAGGAATACCATAATAATTGGCGTCTGATTCTAATTCACTTAATAAGCGCAGGGTTTCCCGACCGGGTTTGCCCCATGCCTTTAACAATGGATTTTCCAAATCGGCCAAGCCCGCATCCAAATCAAAAAATTGTTCGCCGGTTAGTTCGCCGCCAGCATGGGTTTTATCCGCTTCAATCTTATGCCCATTGGCATCAGTAACCGAGAGCTTGAGTTGTCGGACCGATTGGCGCCACATCATTTCTGCATCCGTTTCCAAATCCAACCAAAATTCCCGACAGACATTAAAGTGATATATGTAAACCGGATAATACCGTGCCAGTAACAGAATAATTTGTCGGTGTAAAGGACTTAACCGAGAAGGTACAAAAAGAAACACAGGCTGTAAGGGTGGTGCCGAAGTTACCTTAAAATTTCGTATCAAGCCATGTAAGCTGTGACCCATGTGCGGTTGTTCTACTAAAATCCGATAAACAAACATTTGTGCGGTTTCAATGTCTTGTAAACGTTGGTTTTGACTGTCCTTAAAAAACAAACGATCAGCTAACCAGGCATCAATAATTTCCGGGCGGGTCAGCTCATAATCGATGAACAGCAAGGCCAGTTGTTGTGACAACTGCCAACGCTTTTGACTGATTAATGCAGAATTGGGCTGACTCAATAAATAATCGAACAAAGGTGACAACTTCGGATTTTTGCTGTGTTTTGTCTCGCTTAATATACCCCATATAGCCAGTTCGATGTCTTGTGCTTTATTCAGCAAAGCTGGATTTTGTATGGATTGCACCTGATTCAATGCATCATAAAAACCGCTCTCTAAAAAAGGAAAGTTTAGGTTGGCGATGATGCCGTTTATTTCGGTTAAGCGTCGATTCAGGTATTTTTGAATGTGTCCGTTGGGAACGACAATATTAATTGGCTGCAGCGGATTGGGCAGATGATCATAAAAAGACCCGATGTCCTTATTAAGTACGGCAACCAGGCGTTCAATGCGGGCGCTGTAATAAATTTGGATACCATTGGATTCAATCACTTAAGTATACAACCTGGTTGCGGCCGTTCTTTTTGGCATCATACAAAGCACTGTCTAAACGGTTTAACCAGTGACTGAGCGATTCTCCATCATGGCGATTGCCCACCGCCATCGATAAAGTCAGGCGGTGTTGTTTGGCCAATGGACTGTCGGCAAATGTCCGATGAACTTCATGCGTCAATCGGCAAACTTCTTGCCAACCCATACTACGAAACATCGCCACAAATTCATCACCGCCCATGCGGTATAAGCGATGCTTGGGCTGCAGTGATTGTTTGATAATATCAGTGGCGAGTTGCAATACTAAATCACCCTCAACATGTCCCAGTCGGTCATTGACATTTTTAAAATTATCCACATCAATAAAAATCGCGGTCATGCGGTCTCCCGTGGCTTTTAAGCGTTTTAAGTCTTCGTAAAAAGCGCGTCGATTGTGGATTTTGGTCATCACATCCTGGCGCGATATTTTTCTGAGTTTGTCATTTTGTTGTTTCATCTTATAGGCAAATAAAACACAAAATAAACTGGTTACCATTAATGTGGAGGAGATTAAAACCAGTTGAATTAAAGGCGCATCCATAATTTGTGCAGCCAGGATAAGCAAACCAACTGACCATAATATAATGGCATGTATGTGCGGTAACAAATAAAACACCAACGCCACCGCCGGATAGGCCCACAGAATTTGGTCAATACCTTTAAACGCCACCGTCAACTCAACACCGATAACCGATAGCACAGCCACATAATAACTTGCTAAACGGGTATTGCCACTGCGCCAGTGGTAAATAAATATGGCCGTTGAAACAGCCACCAAAGACCAGTCAAGAATCATCATGCTGTATTCTTGACGCTCCATACGGTAAAAACCCAATAATCCCACTGCAAGGGTGTAAATTCCGGTTAGACCCAATACAATGATGTCTTCCTCTGTTCTTTTTATCGTCCCTTTCATAATGGTCTTTTGATTGAATTCAGACAATTATAGCATTGCTAATATAGAAACCGACAACGCACACCGCCATTTTTCAGTGAGTGCGACCTAAAAATACGTATCAACGGTAATCCTGATAGGATTTTTCTTCAATAAGCTGTGATCCGGTCATTAAATTAATTTGTTTTTTGATGGCGGCCCGGTCGTCATTTTCAAAATATACACTACGTGCTAATTGAATAAAATCCTCATCAAACTCACCTTTTTTCTCTTTAATACGAATGTCATCTTCAATCGCCCACAGTCTTAAATTAACCGCTTTTAAAGCCTGCTTTTGCTGCTTAATTTCATCGTTTAATAAATTTTCCTGTTCACAAATTGATTGCAGCAAGCCCAGTTCATGCTGAACATTTTTTAATTTCTCGGTATCTTGAATTTTTTCTTGTTTAATTTCTAATATGGTGACTTTATCCAACAACTCACCAACCGATATGGGGGTGCTCACTAAACTCACGGTATTCTCCTTTGTTATAAAGCCACTTATTATAAACAATTCATGCCTGAAATTTGTTGTTCAGAGACAAATTTCGGCAGCTGTGATATTGACTTTTGATAACTGTCATGGTTTTATGAATAACTCCTAAATGTGTCACTGTACAACATAAAAACCATCAAACCCCAACAAAAATACATTCAATTATTATGGATTCCGGTGATCTGGTGGGTCTTGACCAGTCCCTGGGTCCATTTTAATCAATGGGATTACATACAAAAGCGTGGTTCGCTGCGCTATGGCACCCAGATATCGTTGCTGTCGTATTTTGAAGACGGTTCATCCCGGGCCGGTTATGAATACCAAATACTCCAGGCTTTTTGTGACGCGTATCAGCTTGATCTTACAGTGGAAGTCTATGACAACAATGGTGACTTGTTTGATGATTTATCCAGCGGTCATATTGATGTAGCCGGTGGTCATTTAACCGTCACCAAACAACGCTTAGAGCATTACAAGTTTACCCAGCCCATTAACAACACCTCCGTTTCTTTAGTCACCCATTATGATTATCGTGACATTGAGCATCTGGATGAATTAACTGATGCCACGGGCTACCTTATTCAGGGCAGCAGTTATGTTGATTTTTTAAATGAATTTAAACCCGAACAACAAGCCCGTATCATAATCAGTGAAGACCATTCACTGTTTGATATTATTCGAGAAATTAACTCAAAAAACATTGATTTTACCCTCGGTGACAGTGAAATTATCGCCATATACCAAAACTTTATACCGGGACTTTATACGCCGGTACAAGTGTCCAATAATCAAAAAGTTGCGCTGATGACGCGTCAATATCAAACCGATGTTTTATTGAATAAGCTCAACCGGTTTATTATTGACAGTGAACAACAAGGTTTATTTAGTCAGTACAAACAAAATTTATTGACGTTCATTCCTGACATTGATACAGCCAACACCGTCACCTTTTTTAACAAACTACAAACCAATTGGCCGAAAGTTAAACATTGGGTGCAAGAGGTGGCAAATGAGATGGATTTTGATGCCATGTTACTGGCAGCCATCAGCTACCAGGAGTCTCACTGGGAAGTGGACGCCACCTCCATCACCGGTGTTAAAGGCTTGATGATGTTAACCCGTTTTACTGCCAAAGAAATGGGTGTCAAAGACCGAACCGATCCGGTACAAAGTTTACGCGGTGGTATTAAATACTTTAGAAAAATGAAAAACAGGTTGCCGAAAAGAATTCGTGACACGGATCGGACTAAATTAGCTTTAGCGGCTTATAATATGGGTTATGGACACTTAGAAGATGCTCGAATATTGACACAACGTCATGGCAAAAACCCTGATTTGTGGTCCGATGTCAAAAATTTCCTGCCACAATTAAACAAACCCGAGATAGCAAATACCTTAAAGCATGGCACCGCAGATGGTAAGACAGCCCGTACTTATGTGGAAAACATCATGATTTATCGCAAACTCATGGCCTGGCAACGACAAAAAGAAAAAAATAAGTGACAGAAAATGGACTTGTTTCTCGTTATACTTAGAAATAACATTATTTTTTTGTGGGGCATTGCACAGATTTACGTATAATTGAGCCACTTCAAAAACGATTGTTTGTGCTTGTTGAAACATAATAGTATCATTATAAATAAATATAATAAAAACTTTATTATCCTATTCTTATGAATTATCAGCTGGGCCATAACAGCCACGAAGGCATAAAACGCAGTCACAATGAAGACACCTATGGTATTGATGCAGAAAAACACATCTTTTTAGTGGCCGACGGTATGGGCGGCCATGACCATGGTGAAATCGCCAGTGCCCTGGCCCGTGATTACATTATGGACGGCCTGTCAAAGCAAAAAAATCTGACCGAAACCATCCACAATGCGAATGATGCCATTATTGCCTGTTCATTAGAAAAAGGCAGTCAGTTGCCCATGGGCACCACAGTGGCTATTTTGCAATTTAACCAGCAACATTGTTATTGTGCCTGGGTTGGTGATTCACGGATTTATCGGTTTCGTGACGGCGAATTGACCGCCATCAGCTCGGACCATTCTTATGTTCAGGAATTGGTTGATCAACAATTAATTACCCGGGATCAGGCCCGTAATCACCCCCATCGCAATGTGGTGACCCAAGCCCTGGGTGTGACTGATAACAGTGAATTAAATATTGCTGAAGTGACCGATGACTGGCAACCCGGTGATAAATTCTTAATTTGCAGTGATGGCCTGACCGAAGAAGTGGAAGACACGGATATTGCCGCTGTTTTGACTCAGGATTTGGCGCCCAAAGAGCTGTGTGACCAGCTAATGATTAAAGCCCTTGAAAACGGCGGCTCCGACAACATCACCGCCATTGTGGTGGTTCTGGATCAGTAAACACCGTAATAAATGCCATATATATGGGGCTTTTGGCAGCCGGTCACAGCGCTTAAATTTGTCTTTTGTCCGCGGCAATGACGAGCCGCCAACCAGGCCACTAACATGGCTTCCATATCATCCGCTGAAATTCCATATTGTTCACTGCTCACCACCTGACAAGTAAACTGTTGTTGCAAACAAGACATTAACAGCTGGTTATGCACGCCGCCACCGGATACTATTAATTGATCCAGTGATTGCCGGCTGTCCGCCACAGCCCGATAAACAGTTTTCACCACCAATTCAACCAAAGTCCGCTGAACATCAGCCGGCTGGATTGTCATTTCCGACAAATAAGTCCCTAACCACGTTTGGTTAAAATACTCGCGGCCGGTGCTTTTGGGTGCTGGTTTATGAAAATAAGGATCGTTAAGCATCACTTCAAGCAAGGCTTGATTGACCTGACCGGTTTGACCCCATTGTCCTTTATCATCGAAAGCCTTGCCGGTGTATTGATGGCACCATTCATCGAGTAAACAATTGGCGGGCCCAACATCAAAGCCTAACAACCCATCATTAATCAGGGTTAAATTGGCAATGCCACCCAGATTTAAGACACCGATGGTTTTATTGGCTTGTTTGAACAGGGCTTGGTGCAGCGCCGGTGCCAAAGGCGCACCCTGCCCGCCATAAGCCATATCCGTGCGCCGAAAGTCACTGATGACCGGCACACCGGTTTGTGCCGCTACCCAGGCAGGATGGCCCAGTTGCCAACTGTTGGGCACATGATTATCCGGCAGGTGTGCCACCGTTTGACCATGCAAACCAATGGCTTTCAGGCTGCTTCTATCAATCTGATTATGTTTAATAAATTGATTGATGGCTTCACTGTAGGCTTGCGCTAAATCGGCCTCCAATCGTGCCATATCACATGCCGTATGCGGTTTGTTTTGGATGGCAGCCAGCAGGCGTGACTTTAAGTCCTGATTAAAAATAAAAAAATCAGCAGACAGTAACGTTAGTGGCTCATCTTCTATCAAAACCACATCAATTCCATCGGCAGAAGTGCCGGACATGACACCCAGGGTTTTCACTCGATGTGGGCAATTAATCCCTGGTTGATGTTATGCAGCTGACCCAAAATAGGTCTGGCATAATCCTGAAAGTCAGCCATCTTGTCCTGTGCCAGCGGTTCGGCTTTGGGCAAATCAACGGTACGCGGATTACGGTGTACACCATTGTAGATAAATTCATAATGTAAGTGCGGTCCGGTGGCCAAGCCGGTGGCACCAACATAGCCGATGGTTTGTTTTTGTTTGACCCGCTGACCCTGTTTAACAGCTCTTTTCGAGAAATGCAGGTATTTTGTTACAATACCATTGGGATGTTGAATAAACACATGGTGACCGTTGTATTTATTGTAGGCAGAACGTATCACTTTGCCCGCACCGGCAGCATACACCGGCGTTCCGGTGGGTGCCTTGTAATCAATCCCGCGGTGCGCTTTGACCCGTTTAGTCACCGGGTGCAGTCGTTTGGGGTTAAAATTCGAGCTGATGTAAGAAAAGTTTAACGGCGCGCGCAAAAAGGCTTTTTTCATACTGCGGCCATTGGGGGCATAATACTGGGGTTCACCGGATCCGTCATCGTACAAAACCGCCTCATAATGCCGGTCCTGGTTGGTAAAGCTGGCAGCCAGAATCCGGCCGTCGGTTAAGAATTCACCATTTTTATACACCTTTTCATAAATTAAGCTGAATTGGTCCCCGGCCCTGATTTCTAACACGAAATCAATATCCCAGCTAAAAATATTAGCCAAATCCATCACCATCTTATCGCTGAGTCCGGCTTTCTTACCGGCCGCGAACACCGAATGGTCAATCACACCATGGGTGCTGACCAAATGAACCTGTTGTTCCTGAGTCACGATTTCAGTGGAAATTTGGCCCATGTCGTAATGTATGAGTAAGGTTTTAAATTCTGACACCTGATAAGCCAAACCGGCCAATTCACCCTTATGATTGATATGAAAAGTCAAGGTGTTACCGGGCATTACTTTAGTCAATAAGCGACTGTCTTCGTTAAAATGGGCAATGGATAATAACAACCCTTGAGACAAACCCAGGTCCGTAAATATACCAGACAAGGTCTCACCTTTTTTAACCACCCGATGGATGGTTTTTAATTGTTCGGTACCAATGAGACCATTTTCAGAAAAACTCATTAAGGGCGTGGCCGGAATCGGTAATTCATTGTAAACAGGGCGACTGTCCACATGCGCATCGGCACCTACGGATAACATATCAACAATGGCCACAATCACAAACACCACCAGCATCATCATAAACAAGGTTTTCTTATTAACCATTTGTTTCAAAGATGACCGGATCGGGGCAATCTGCTTGTTGCTGGACGGGTTCAGTTGATTAGGAACAGCTTGGGGTTTAATAAGCAATTCTCCGGTGAGTTAACGTTTAAATCGGATTATAGGTTATTTTTTACGCCATTGCCTTAATTAAGGTTCTCATTTTAGCAGGCTTTTTGTAGAATTAACCCCTTTTTAACGAATCAATTAAACATGTCCCTACAAGACAACCTGGATTTAATCTGCCGCGGCACGGAAGAAATCATCAAACTGGATGAATTAAAGCAGAAGCTCAGTTCCGGCCGCAAGCTTAAAATCAAAGCGGGTTTTGACCCCACCGCTCCAGATTTACACATCGGTCACACGGTGTTGATTAACAAAATGCGTCAATTCCAGGATTTGGGTCATGAGGTTATTTTTTTAATCGGTGATTTCACCGGCATGATTGGTGATCCCAGCGGTAAAAGTGCCACCCGTAAAGCCCTGACCCGGGAACAAGTGTTGGAGAATGCCAAAACCTACCAACAACAAATTTATAAAATTCTGGATAAAGACAAAACCACCATTGCTTTTAACTCCCAATGGTTTAATGACATGACAGCCGCTGACATGATTGAATTATCGGCACAATACAATGTGGCTCGCATGTTGGAACGAGATGATTTTAATAAACGCTATAAATCCGGTCAATCCATCGCCATTCATGAATTTATGTACCCGCTGGTCCAAGGTTATGATTCAGTGGCATTAAAAGCAGACGTGGAATTGGGAGGTACGGATCAAAAGTTTAATTTATTGGTTGGCCGTCATCTACAGACCCAGGTTGGTCAGTCACCACAGGTGGTGATAACTGTGCCGTTACTGGAAGGCCTGGATGGGGTGCAAAAAATGTCCAAATCATTGGGTAACTACATAGGCATCGATGAAAAACCGGATGTGATGTTTGGTAAAATTATGTCCATTAGCGATGATTTGATGTGGCGATACTTTGATTTACTGAGTTTTAGAAGCAACCAGGATTTGGCCGAACTCAAACAAGCGGTGGCTAACGGTAAAAATCCGCGGGACGCCAAATTTGA